>NZ_MULM01000147.1:0-61430 GCF_002029345.1 Pseudomonas sp. VI4.1 | reverse complement strand
AGATCTCCGAGATCATCTCGGTAGAAAGCGCTGACACCTTCAAGCGCCCGATCTATGCCGGTAACGCCATCGCCACTGTGCAGTCAAATGCATCGGTCAAAGTGATCACCGTGCGGGCCACCGGTTTTGACCCGGTCGCCGCTGAAGGTGGTTCGGCATCGGTTGAAGCCGTTGCGGCTGCCCACGACGCTGGCATCTCCAGCTTCTTTGGCGAAGCACTGGCCAAGTCCGATCGCCCAGAACTGACCGCTGCCAAAATCGTCGTGTCCGGCGGTCGCGGTCTGCAGAACGGCGACAACTTCAAACACCTGTACGCCCTGGCCGACAAGCTGGGCGCTGCCGTCGGTGCTTCCCGCGCCGCGGTCGACGCCGGTTTCGTCCCCAACGACATGCAGGTCGGACAGACCGGCAAGATCGTTGCGCCACAGCTGTACATCGCGGTCGGTATCTCCGGCGCGATCCAGCACCTGGCCGGCATGAAAGACTCCAAGGTGATCGTTGCGATCAACAAGGACGAAGAAGCACCGATCTTCCAGGTGGCCGATTATGGCCTGGTGGCCGACTTGTTCGAGGCATTGCCGCAACTTCAGTCTTCGTTGTAAGCAATGAAGGAACGTTAGTTACACAATGATTTAAACGCTGTCAGTGAATCGACGCGGCATGTTTTCAAACATGCCGTGATCGAAGGGTTGTGCGCTCAAGACTCATATTAATAACAACAGAGGTCGCCACAAAATGTATAACGCTCATTCGCGCGGGAGGCTTTCCTGCGCCCTGATTACGGGTTTCATTGCTACCGGTTCAGCATTATCCATGTCCAGCCAGGCGAGTGCGGCGGGGCCTTTCGACCCCGATGCAGCGGGTATGACAGGTGATTGGGGAGGCACACGCAACGAACTTCTGCAGAAGGGTTATGACTTCACCCTCGATTATGTCGGGGAGCTGGGTTACAACGCCCACGGCGGTTACAACCAGGATCGAACGGCACGCTGGAGCGGGCAGTTCACCTTGGGCGCGAAACTGGACCTGGAGAAGATTTTCGGTTGGCACGACGCAACCTTCAAGCTGGCGATCACCGAACGGGAAGGTCGTAACATCACCAATGACCGCATCAGCGACCCGCGTGCGCCGATGTATTCCTCGACCCAGGAAGTCTGGGGCAGGGGGCAGACGTGGCGGTTGACGCAGATGTGGATCAGCCAGTCGTACCTTGACCAGAAACTCAACGTCAAATTCGGACGTTTCGGTGAAGGCGAGGATTTCAACAGCTTTCCCTGCGACTTCCAGAACCTGGCCTTGTGCGGCTCGCAAATGGGCAACTGGGCGGGGAGCGGAATCTGGTACAACTGGCCGATTTCGCAGTGGGCCGGGCGAGTCAAATATGAGCTGGCACCGCAAGTGTTCGTGCAAGTGGGCGCTTACGAGCACAACCCGTCGCTGCTGGAGGACAACAATGGCTTCAAGCTGAACTTGAGTGGCGGTAAAGGTTTGATCCTGCCGATCGAGTTGCTCTGGACGCCGACGGTGAACGCGTTGTCTGGCGAATATCGGGTCGGCGCCTATTACAGCACAGCCGATGCAACCGACGTTGAAAGCCGTGAAGTGCCGGGTGATGTTTCCAGCGACCTGGTCTCACGCGACAGCAAATACGGTTACTGGATGGTCGCGCAGCAGCAGGTCACCACGCATGGCGGTGATCCCGCACGTGGTTTGTCGCTGTTCGCCAACGTCACGGTGCAGGATCGGGAAACCAGTCAGGTCGGGCATTTTATTCAGGCCGGCTTGACCTATAAAGGTCTGTTCGATGCCCGTCCCCAGGACGACCTCGGGTTGGGTGTGGCGCGGGTCAGCACCAACTCGCGATATCGCAATAATCAAAAAGCCCTCAACCAGGCCAACAACCAGACGGACTATGACAACCCCGCCTATCAGCCGGTGCAAGGCAACGAGTATGACGCCGAGTTGTACTATGGCGTCCATGCGACGAAGTGGTTGATCATCCGTCCCAATGTCCAGTACGTAAGCAATCCGGGAGGCGTCAGCGAGGTGGATAATGCCTGGGTAGCGGGGGTGAAAATCCAGAGCAGTTTTTAGCCCCTTGGCCTTCGCTGGCAAGCCAGCTCCTACATGGATTAGCGGCGTACAGATCAATGGTGGCCTCCGCCAAACTCTGTGGGAGCCGGCTTGCTGGCGAAGGCGTCTGCATGGGCGGTGCAAGGCTTAAGGCCCCACGCATTAAAGCCACGACACCAGGTCGTGGCTTTTTTCAGTCATCAGTGTGGAGTCGGCGCGTCTTCCCTCAGTAAACCTTTATGCTTGAGTTCCGCCCAGAACTCGACGGGAATCGGGTGACTGAACCATTCAAGATTCTTCTCCAGTTGTTCCGGGGTCCGGGTACCTGCGACGAATGAAGGAATAGCCGGGTGAGCCACCACGAATTGCATGGCGGCGGCCGGTAGAGGCACGCCATAGGCTTTGCAAACCCCTTCGATTGCACGAACACGCTCCAAGATCGGGGCCGGAGCCGGGGCATAGTTATAGCGGGCGCCCTCGATGGCGCCAGTGGCCAATATGCCTGAATTGAACCCGCCTCCGATCAGAACGGCGGCCCCTCGTTTCTCGCACAGCGGCAAGAACTCATCGAGCGAGTCCTGCTCGAGCAGCGTGTAGCGACCGGCCAGCAGAAAGCAGTCGAAATCCCGCTGTTGCAGGGCTTCATGGCAGACTTGCCATTCGTTGACCCCAACGCCAATGGCTTTGACCACTCCTTCGTCGCGTAACTGTGAAAGCGCACGCCAGGCGCCGTCCATGGCTTGCTTGAAGACCTCGGGCTGCTCCGATCCACGGGTAAACACGTCAATGTCATGGATGAAGCAAATGTCTATCCGCTCCAGCGCCAACCTCTGCAGCGAGTCTTCGAACGAGCGCATGGTGCCGTCATAGCTGTAGTCGAAGGTCATTTCGTTCGGGGCCGCGTTGCTCCAGGGACTGAAGTCGATTTGCGAACGCGGTTTGGCCTTGAGCACGCGTCCGACCTTGGAGGAGATCACGAACTCATCGCGATTTTTCCAGCGCAATGAATGTCCCGTGCGCAGTTCGGCCAGACCGTGCCCATACATGGGGGCTGTGTCGAAGAGGCGGACGCCACCTTCCCAGGCACGTTGGAACATCGCATCGGACGTGGCTTCGTCGGTGGGACGAAACAGGTTGCCGACGGGGGAGGTTCCAAAGGCAAATCGGGTCACATCCAGGTTCACTCGCGAGTTTTGTTGTTGTAGACGGCTGCATGAGTCATTCCTCAAGTAGATAACGGTTTGAAGTTGATGGTGGCCAACGCGCTGGCGTTGGCCACCCTTCGTGAATGCTTTAACGGTAGATGGGCCAGGGTTTGAGCGAACTCAGGGTCGTCCAGCGCGCAGGGCAATGTCCTGGTCCGCCTCGACCGTCGCACCCGAGATCCCGAGTCCACCGATGACCTTGCCGTGGGCGTCGTGCAGGACGATGCCGCCGCCGAAGCTGATCAGCCCGCCATTGGTGCCCTCCAGGCTGTAGATATCGCCGCCTGGCTGAGCCCGTACACCAAGCTCAGCGCTGTCGGTACGAAACAGCGCCGCGGTGCGGGCTTTCTTGATCGCGACCTCTATTGCGCCGGGTATGGCGTCATCCATCCGCAGGAAGGCCCGAAGCAGGCCCGACTCATCGACCACACTGATGCAGATTGCGAAACCTTGCTCGTTCGCCAGCGCTATCGCGCGGCTTACAATTTCCCGGGACTGTTGATCCAGCATGTCTGGCTCCTTGATGTGAACGGTTAGGAGTCCTGATCATCCGGGGGCTTGGTGCTGGCGTGAAGGTGGTAGAGGCGGTTGGGAGGGAAAGTTTGATGATGTCGAATATTCAGGCCGTCGAGCCTCTTGAGTGGGGCCCTTTCAATCAGAAAACAACTCGAACATCAGCTGGCGCAACTAACGATTGGCCGGGTCCTTGTTGCGCCCCTAACTGACTGGGGCGACGCCGAGCATGTGCTGCTCGAATCCACCCCAGCCTCTAGCCTTCGAGTCCGATTTTTTTCAGGCGATAGTCTAAAGCCGGGCGGCTTAGTCCCAGCAGGCGTGCGGCCCCGGAGACGTTCTGCTTGGACTGGCGCATAGCCTCTTGTATCAGGCTGTCCTCGGGGCGAATCGATCGCGCGGACGCCAAACCGCATCGATAGCCTCGCCGCGGTTCGTTCACGTAGCGCAAGTAGGGTTTCGGTGACAGCGGTCAAAAATAATAAAGCGCTTGCACAGTCGCTGTAGCTTGTTTGCGGTCCCTGCCATTGCCAAAGGGGTTGTCATCATCGCTGCCGGTGAACCAGTCATATCGGATTTCAGGGCGCAACGATAAATTTCGCGTTGCTTCATAGCGAAATCCCAAGGTCAGGGCATTAAATGCACCGTGTGCTATTGATACGGGGAATAGCGCGAAGCCGTCGGGGTCCGCGAAATGTTCCGCCCTCGCCGAGAAGATAAGGTCGCTGCGATAGTGATAGCTCAGAGAACTATTGACGCCCCACCAGTGAGCGCCTGAGAACCGCGGGCCGGTCACGATGTCGACAGTATCAACTTTGCCGTCGCCACTTTGGTGTCCATACACCGCCTCGGCGCCGATAGACCAGTGCTGGTCAAGCGCGAACCAGCCATTCAGTGAATGTTGCTGTTTGAGTTGGCCACTTGATGATATCAACCGAGAAGTGGGGGCTTGAATATCATCGATAGATTTATTCTGTTCGTCGCCAATAATAAACTCATAATCGATCCATCCTCGCATATCGGCTCTGCGCCAACGTATTGCGCCTAATATTGATTTGCTGTCGTTATTGTCTCTCAGGTTATTCCAGCCCTGCACAATTCCTATTTCGCCGCCGAGCAGACTTGATTGCGTAGTCATCAATCTAGTGCCCAAAACCACGCCGCTGACGGTTGCTGGCTCGGTTACAAATGCGTAGGTTTTGGTAGCAAAAGCGTTGCGCGCAATCCGGATGTTCGGCGGTATCTCGTAGCCTACGCCTGGTCCGAAGATCCCGGCCATGACGCTGATCCCTGTGCCAACAGGCAAATAGGCCGTACCAAACAAGTCGGGAAATGCGTAGAAGTTTTGCCGGCGTCGCTGAGCTTTGGCGGGGTCTGATGCACCAGGTTCATTCACCCCCCAATGCTCATCCCAACCTGTGGTTCGCGCAAATTGACCGTCGCGGCCATAGAGCAACCCAAAAGTGAAGCCGAATGACGTATCGGTCGGCTGCGGTCCTGGTAATGGCGTAGCGCGCGGAACATAGGTGGTATTAAGAGGCTTTTCAATGAATAAGTTGAAAAAGGATAACTGGAACTTTTCGTCGGCGTATCCTGCCACGGGCAAATTGGTCAGGCCACCATGGCGCTCACTAGCGGTCGATGTATTGTTGCGGGAATACCCTGCATCCACGACGCCGTAAATCCTGATGCCGGTATCTCTCTCCAATCCAGGTATAAGCCAGGTTGCCAAGTCACCTTCTCCAGGCTGAGAGGGAGGCGCCGCGCACAGGGTGCATGAAAACACCGCGCACAGTGATGCGATAGGAATACGCATAGAGCATTTACCTTATTGTTATTGTTTAAAGTCGATCAGACAGAGCTGGAACGATTCGAAGATCGTCTAAATGGTGGTTGGATACTCATGGCTTGGCCTGTTCTTTTTATAGTCGAGTACCCAGACGGTAAGTTCATCGCCCTTGCACAACAAGGACAATATTGCGAAATGACTGTTCGTCAAAAACGAACAACTGATCCATCACCGCCTCTACGCTCAAGCGAGCTGCAGGGTTTCAGCAATACTGTTCGCGTTTCGCGAACAGTCATTTCGCTCATAATGGCCTTGTTAGGACACGGGGACGCGGCTTAACGTTTAGCCACTCAACACAAAAATAAACAGGGCTAAAACGATGAGTACCCAACCTGCATTCAATACGGTTTTCGGCTCGCTGGCGCAGTACACCAAGGGCTCGATTGAACTGGTCACTGGCAAAAAAAGCCACTATGCCTTTTCCAATATTTTCGAAGTCGCCGCGCAATCGGCACCCTACGAGAAAGTCGTCGTAGGCCTTAATCTCGGCTATGTGATCGAAGCCATCCGCGCTGAAGGCACTTCCCCTTGGTTCACCTGCGCCCACGACGAATTCGTCATCGCCGTTGACGGCATTGTTCGCGTCGACTTTCTCAAGCTCGACGCGGCAACGGCCCAAGGCGACGGCACCCAGCTGGCCGGTGAACTGCCTAAAGGTCGGCCGATGGGCTACGTGCTCCTCAAGCGCGGCCATCAGGCGCTGCTACCGGCCGGCTGCGCTTACCGCTTTGAAGCGAGCATCCCCTGCGTGCTCCTGCAGCAAACCGTACAGGGCTCCCTCAGCATCGAGAGGTGGGCTGACATCTGCTTGAAATGATTGTGTTCTGACCTCGACATTAATCCAAAAATAACAGGAGCCGATCATGGCTATGCTCGAAGCAGTTGAAACTGAAAGTGCACTTATCTTTGATACCCTGGTAGATGCCAGTGCCGCTCACCCAGTCACCGGTTACAAAGCGTTTAACCTGGGCTCCTTCAAGCTCTCACGAGATGAATACTTCGCTCGCATCGAATGGCCGGCCAAGGGAGAGCAACGCTCGCACTTGATCCCCGCCGATGCATTCCTGCGTGCGGTGATGCGCGATGTGGCGTGGGGCTTCTTCTACGGCTGGGTCAACTTCGACCACGTCGTCGGCACCCGCAATCTGTACGGCAAAGTCGACATGTACGCGGGTACCTTCAATGGCGTGCTGAAAGCAGCAGGTGTCGACTATACCGAGCAGTTCGATACGCCGCAGATCATGGCCACTTTCAAGTCGATCCTGCGCGACTGGACCAACGCCGGCTTTGACCCGTTTGCCGCGCCTAGCGAAACCGGTACGGCGTTTGGCCGCAAAAACGGCGATAACATCGAGGCGATCGAGCGCTTCCGCGTTGCCACCCGCCGCATGCCAGGCTTGGAAGGAGATTCACCACTGCGCGACGACCTGCCGGTCAACCGCCATTTCGCCGATGTAGCCCAGGACGAACCCGAGGTACATGCCGCCGAAGGTTTTGAAGGCCAACTGCATGCCTTCAGTCTATACAAGTATCTGTCACGCTCTGACGTGAGCTGGAACCCGTCGGTAACTTCGGTGTGCGGCACCAGTCTGTTCTGCCCGACCACCGAAGAGTTCATCCTGCCGATTGTCCATGGCAATGACCGGATCGAGTGGTTCTTGCAGCTCAGCGACGAGATCGTCTGGGATATTGGCGACAAGGATGATGGCAATCCTCGTGCGCGGATCACCATGCGTGCCGGCGACATCTGCGCGATGCCCGCCGACATCCGTCACCAGGGTTACTCGACTAAGCGCTCGATGCTGCTGGTCTGGGAGAACGCCACGCCTAACCTGCCTCAGCGTTACGAAAGCGGCGAACTCAAGCCGTACCCCGTCGAATTCTAATCACCGCAGCCCAGCGATTCAGGCTGGGCCGGCATTCCCATACCAGTGCATTTCACAGTGCCTATCCAGGCACTGCAGGGAGTCTTTGCTCATGCAAAACCAATTGTTCATTGATGGCCAGTTCGTCCCCGCCCTCGAAGGGGGCGAGATCGATGTCGTCAATCCTACCAATGGCGAGCTGATCACGCGCATTGCCGCGGCGCAGGCCGAAGACGTTGATCTCGCCGTGGCAGCCGCCAAGCGCGCATTCCCAGCCTGGGCTGCCACGCCGGGCGCTGAGCGGGGGCGTCTGCTTTTGAAGCTGGCCGATCGCATCGAGGCTTGCAGCGATGAGCTGGCGCATCTGGAGTCGTTGGATACCGGCCATCCCCTACGTGATTCACGGATCCTCGACGTACCGCGCACCGCCGCCTGTTTCCGCTATTTTGGCGGTATCGCCGACAAGATCGAAGGCAAGGTTATTCCGGTGGATGCCGGCTTTCTCAATTACGTGCAGCGCAAGCCGATCGGTGTTGTGGGGCAGATCGTGCCGTGGAATTTTCCGCTGATGTTCACCAGCTGGAAGATGGGCCCGGCGCTGGCCGCGGGTAATACAGTGGTGCTGAAACCGTCGGAGCTGACGCCACTTTCGACGCTGCGCATCGCCGAGCTGATGAAAGAAGTGGGCTTTCCAGACGGCGTGGTCAATATCGTCCCAGGCTATGGCCATACCGCCGGGCAACGCCTGGCCGAACACCCCGATGTCGGCAAGATCGCCTTCACCGGTTCTACCGCCACCGGGCGGCGCATCGTCGAAGCTTCCCAGGGCAACCTGAAACGCGTGCAACTGGAGTTGGGCGGAAAGGGGGCCAACATCGTCTTCGAAGACGCCAACCTCGACGCCGCAGTCAACGGCGCGGCCTGGGCGATCTTCCACAATCAGGGCCAAGCCTGCATCGCAGGTTCGCGGTTGTTGTTGCAAGACAGCATCGCCGATGAGTTTCTTGAGCGCTTTGTCACCTTGGCCAGGTCCATCCGCCTGGGCGATCCCCTGGACCCGAATACCGAAATGGGCCCACTGACCTCTGCGTTGCACCGCGACCGCGTGCTGTCGTTCGGCGACATCGCTCGCGAGCAGGGCGGCCGCGTCCTCACCGGAGGCAAGGCGCCGAGCGATCCCGAGTTGGCCTCGGGTTTTTATATCGAGCCGACCATCGTTGAAGCCAAGCCAAGTGACCGTGTGGCCCAGGAAGAGGTGTTCGGCCCCTTCGTGACCGTGCTGCGGTTTTCCACCGAGGAAGAGGCGCTCGAGATAGCCAACGGAACGGCGTACGGATTAGGCAGTGGTCTGTGGACCCGTGACCTGCAGCGCGCCCATCGTGTGGCGGAAAAAATCAACGTCGGCATGTGCTGGATCAACTGCTACAAGCGTGTCAGCCCTGGCAGCCCGTTTGGCGGTCTGGGTCAATCCGGTTATGGCCGGGAGATGGGCTTCGAGGCCATCCACGACTACACCGAGGCTCGCTCGGTATGGGTCAACGTCGATGCCAAAATCCTTCCCCACTACCCGCGCTGAGGCGACCTCATGAACGCATTCATCTATCAAGGCACGCCGACCCGAGTGATTTTCGGTGCCGGTAAACTGGCCAGCCTCAGTGACGAAATCCAGCGCCTGGGCGCCCGTCGCGCGCTGATCCTGACCACCCCGGAGCAACAGGAACTGGGCGAACAGGTCGCCAGGTTACTGGGTGATCGCAGCGCGGGTGTCTATCCCTACGCGGTGATGCACGTGCCGCTGGAAACAGCACAAGCGGCCCGCGAGGAGGCCGTGCGCCGCGAAGCGGATTGCTGCGTGGCCGTAGGCGGTGGTTCGACCATCGGCCTGGGCAAGGCGATTGCCATGGACAGCGGTTTGCCGATCCTGGCGGTCCCAACCACTTACGCTGGATCGGAGATGACCCCGATCTATGGCCTCACCGAAAACCGCCTGAAGAAAACTGGGCGAGACCAGCGCGTCCTGCCCAAGACCGTGATTTATGACCCGGAGCTGACGTTGACTCTGCCGGTAGGTATGTCGGCCTGCTCGGGCATGAACGCCATGGCCCATGCGATTGAAGCCCTGTATGCCGAAGATGCCAATCCGGTGATCTCGTTGATGGCCGAAGAATCGATCCGCGCCTTGGCACAGGCACTGCCGAAAATCGTCGATGACCCGCAAAACGTCGAGGCCCGTGGCCAGGCGTTGCAAGGCGCATGGTTGGCCGGTATCTGCCTGGGCTCGGTGGGTATGGCGGTCCACCACAAGTTGTGCCACACCCTCGGCGGTACCTTCAACCTGCCACACGCCCAAGCCCACGCCATCGTCCTGCCCCATGCGGCGCATTACAACCGCAGTGCAGCGGCCGAGCCGTTACGCCGCGCTGCACGAGCGCTGGGTGGTGAGCACGCCGATGAAGTGGGGCCATTGTTGTACGAGTTGAACCGTCGCCTTGGCATTCCACTCGCGTTGGCCGAGATCGGCTTTCCCGAGCAAGGCCCGGCCGAAGCGGCGCGCATTGCCTGCGCCAGCCCTTACTACAACCCGCGCCCGTTCGAACAGGATGCCATTGAGGCATTGCTGACCCGAGCGCTGAAGGGGCAAGCACCGGCCTGAGGGTGGTGCCGCTTTCCAACGATTGCCACACGAGAATAACAAGATGAATAACCTCGACTTGTCTTCCGAGCGCGAGATAACCATGCGCGCCATCAACAGCTTTGCGCAAACTCCCGATGCACGTCTGCGTTTTTTGCTGGAGAAACTGGTGTCGCATCTGCACCAGTTTGCCAGTGAAGTCGAGCTTAATGAGGCCGAATGGTTGCAGGCGATCCGGTTCCTGACAGCCACCGGGCAGAAGTGTGACGACGTGGTTCGCCAGGAATTTATTCTGCTCTCGGATGTGCTGGGGCTGTCCATGTTAGTCGACGCCATCCAGCACCGCGGTGCCGTAGAGGCGACGCAGAGCACGGTGTTCGGGCCGTTCTACATGGCCGGTATGCCCGAACGGGAATACGGCGAAAACATGGCGCTGATTCCTGGCAGCGCCTCGTTGATCACCGGTTACGTGCGCGATGCTTGTGGCAACCCCTTGCCGGGGGCCACCCTGGACGTGTGGCAGACCGCGGAAAACGGTCAGTACTCGGGTCAGGATCTCGCGCAGCCGCACGGCAACCTGCGCGGTCGTTACCACGCCGATGAACAGGGGCGCTATGCGATTCGCAGCGTGGTGCCGGTAAGTTATCCGATCCCCACCGACGGCCCGGTTGGCGACCTGCTGAAGGCCAGCGGCCGCCATCCGTGGCGGCCGGCGCATCAGCATTTCATGCTGGATGCGAGGGGGCATCGCCGACTGGTGACCCATCTGTTCAACGACGACGATCCCTATATCGATTCTGACGCAGTATTTGGGGTCAAGGATTCGCTGCGGGTCTTGTACGAACCACGGTCCGTCAGCGATCCCTTGGCCGAGCAGTTCGATATCGGCACGGATTTCCACATCGCGAGTTTCGACTTCGTCCTGGAGGCCACGGCATGAATCATTTCTTTGCCATCTTCGCCACCGACAAGCCCGACCGCGGGCCTTTGCGCAGCGAGATCCGCCCTTTGCATCGTGAGTATCTGCGCGAGCCCCACCCGCATCGCGTGGTGGTGCGCTTGGGCGGGCCGACGTTGAACGGCTGCGAAGGCGTCATGAATGGCACTTTGCTGGTAGTGGAGGCAGGTAGTTTAAGCGAGGCCGAGGCTTTTTTTTGCCGATGATCCTTATGCCCGGGCAGGGCTGTTCGAGCGCGTCGAGATCCGGCCCTGGTACTGGGGCTTGGGTAATCCCCAAATGGGAGCGTGAGCCATGGCAGATATTCGGCTGTGCGCTTTCGATCAGGTGCCCGATGGCGGAGCACTCGGGTTTGAGGCGACGCTGCGGGGCCAGGCCACTGCCGTGATCGCAGTGCGACGGGGCACGCAGGTGTGGGTCTACCGTAACCGCTGCCCGCATTTTTCCATCCCCTTGGACTATCAACCGGGGCTGTTCAGCACCTACCAGACACGACTGCTGATGTGCGCGCATCACGGGGCGATGTTCCGTTTCGAAGATGGCCGCTGCATCGATGGACCTTGTGAGGGCGCGAACCTGGACAGTGTCCCGGTGTATGAGCAGGACGGGGTGCTGTGGTTGGCCGAGGTTCACAACGCACCCGAGCAGGTGCACCCATGACAGGAGAGCAACGCTATGACGCTTGATGTCGAGTCTGCCCGATTGCTTGAGCAATTGGCCGAGAGCGGCCTGAAACCGTTTCATTTGATGAATCCCTACGAGGCTCGTGAAGTCATGGCGAGCCTGCGTCCGTTGGCTCAGGGGCCAACCATGCACAGCGTCGAGGACGTGCAATTGGGCGGGACACGCCTGCGTGTATTGACGCCCAGCGCCTCGGTACGCGGCGCCATCCTCTACCTGCATGGCGGGGGCTGGGTTGTGGGTGGGCTCGATGACTTCGACCACTTCGCTCGCCAGTTGGCGCACCGTACCGACTGCACCGTCGTCCTCGTCGATTACCGCCTGGCCCCGGAGTTTCCTTTTCCGGCTGCCCTCGATGACGTTGAGCGCGCCGCTCAGTGGCTGATGGACCGTCGCGAGCAGCTCGCCGGCTCGGCCAACGGCACGTTGATAGTCGCGGGCGACAGTGCCGGCGGCAACCTGGCGGCCGTGTTCGCCCAGCGTGCTGCCCAGCGAGGCCAGTTGCGCTGGGCCTTGCAGGTGTTGATCTATCCGGCGACCCAGGCTGATCTCGATGGGCCTGGTTATCTCGACCCGCAACGGCAACTGCTGCTGACCCGTGAGGACATGCGTTGGTTCTGGGATCACTACCTGCCGGATGCCGACGAGCGCCAGCAGGTTTCGGCATCACCGTTAGCGGCAAAGGACTTTCGTGGCGTGCCACCGGCGGTGGTGCTGACTGCGGAATTCGATGTGCTGCGCGACGAAGGCCAAGCCTACGCCAACCGGCTGGCGCAGGCCGGCATCGTTGTGAGTGAACGCTGTTTCAGCGGGCAGATGCACGGCTTCGTGACCATTCCTTTCCTGCGTGCCAGCCGCGAGGCGCTGGATTGGCTGAGTGACCAGATCGATCCCTGGTTGCAGGCCGTTTAAACCCCGTACGACCGATCAATGATCCCCGACAACAAGAACAAGAGGTTTACCCATGAGCGCCTATAACACTACTTTGGCTTCCCTTGACTGTGATGAAGAAACCCTGCGTGGCCATTTGCAGGGGGCCGATATTCCGACCTTACTGATGACTGTCGCGCACCTGACCGGCGACCTCGATGTGCTCAAGCCGGACTGGAAACCTGTAGTTGCCATGGGCGTCGCAGGAAGCGGGATGAGCCCCGATGTCGAAGCCGAGGTGCGTGAATTCTGCCTGCTCCGGCTATTGGCTTTCCGCGACAGCGGGTTGCCCGTGCCGGCGCGCCCGACCAGCGACCAGCTGCATGCCTTGGGGACTTGGTTGATGGGTCCTGTCATCGAGCCCTATCTGCCGCTGGTCGCCGAAGAACTGGTGACCGCCGAAGAGGACCCTCGCGCCCCACGCTGGCATAAAGAACATGTGGCCGCCGACCGTGACTTCAAGGTGGTAATCATTGGCGCTGGGGAGAGCGGCATGATCGCGGCGCTGCGTTTCAAACAGGCGGGTGTACCCTTCGTTGTCTATGAGAAAGGCTCCGATGTCGGCGGTACCTGGCGCGAAAATACCTACCCGGGTTGCCGCATCGACATCAACAGTTTCTTTTACAGCTTCTCTTTTGCCCGCAGCACCTGGGACGATTGTTTCGCCCCCGGCCCGCAGGTGTTCGGTTACATGCAGGCGGTGGCGCGGGAGAAAGGGCTGTATGAGCATATTCAGTTCAACACCGAAGTCACCGATGCCCATTGGGACGAAGACAGCCAGCGTTGGAACATGCTCTGCCGCAACAGTACAGGGCAGACTCGCGTCGACAGCAACGTGGTGGTGTTTGCAGTAGGGCAATTAAATCGGCCGATGATTCCGGCGATCCCCGGCATCGAGACCTTCGATGGTCCGGCCTTCCACTCGGCGCAGTGGGATCACAACGTCGACTGGAGCGGAAAGCGGGTTGGTGTGATCGGCACTGGAGCGAGTGCTGCCCAGTTTATTCCGCAACTGGCCAAGACGGCTGCCGATCTGAAGGTCTTTGCCCGCACCACCAACTGGCTGTTGCCCACGCCTGACCTGCACGAGAAAATCTCCGACAGTTGCAAGTGGTTACTTACCAATTTGCCCAACTACAGCCTGTGGTATCGGGCGGCCATGGTGATGCCGCAGAGTGTCGGTTTCCTCGAAGACGTGGTGGTCGATGTCGATTACCCTCCGACCGAGGTCGCGGTGTCGGCGCGCAACGATCAATTGCGCCAGGCAATCAGCGCCTGGATGGAGCCACAATTTGCCGACCGGCCTGATCTGCGCGATGTGCTGATTCCGGATTCTCCGGTCGGCGGCAAGCGCATCATCCGCGACAATGGCACTTGGATCTCGACGCTCAAACGCGACAACGTCAGCATGATTCGTCTGCCGATCGAGGCCATCACGCCCAAGGGCATTTGCTGTGTGGACGGCACTGAGCACGAGTTCGACGTAATCGTCTATGGCACCGGCTTTCACGCTTCCAAGTTCCTCATGCCGATCAACATTACCGGGCGTGACGGCCTGGCCTTGCATGAGGTCTGGAAGGATGACGACGCGCGGGCCTATATGGGTATGACAGTGCCTGGATTCCCCAACATGTTCTGCATGTACGGGCCCAACACAGGGCTGGTGGTGTACAGCACCATTATTCAATTCTCCGAGTTCACCGCGACATATATCGTCGATGCCGTGCGTCTGTTGCTGGAGCGGGGGCACCAGAGCATGGAGATCAAGCCGCAGGTGTTCGAGAGCTACAACCAGAGGGTCGACCACGCCAATGGCTTGCGCGCCTGGGGCTTCTCCAAGGTCAACAGTTGGTACAAGAACAGCAAAGGGCGGGTCACCCAGAACTTCCCGTTCAACGCAGTAGAGTTCTGGCGCCGGACTCATGAAGTCGAGCCGACCGATTACCACCTTTCCTGATCGCTTCGCTGGCGAGATCACCGGCACAGCCTTACTATGAAACGGCAGGCTGTGCCGGACTCACCTAAAATGAATTCCAGCCAATCATTACAAAAAAAGGGGAGGTCATGGATCGTCTACTCATCACTGAGGCGTTCGTGCACGTGGCGCAGACCGGTAGTTTCTCCAAGGCGGCGGAGCAGCTGGGCGTGACCCGCTCAGTGATTACTAATCGTGTGCAACAGCTTGAGACGTTCATCAATTCGCCGCTTTTTCACCGCAGCACTCGCCACGTTCGACTCTCGGACATTGGCGAAGCCTATTTCCAAGAATGCGCCGACATGGTTGCCGGTTTTCATGGTCTGACCGAGAAAATGCGCAATCAGCGCTCCAACCTCACGGGTCAGTTACGCGTACAGGTTCTGCAAGGGTTCGCGATCGATCATTTGGGTCCGATGCTGGCGGAGTTCACCGCTATGTATCCCGAGATCGAGTTCGATGTGGTGGTCAATGACCGCGTGGTCGATCCGATCGAAGAGGGCTTTGACATTGCCTTCCAGATGTTCCCGCCGATGGCTGAACGCCTGGTGGTGCGCAAGCTGTTTAATGTGTATCGGCTGTTCTGTGCGTCGCCCGCATATTTGCGCGTACATGATGCTCCCCAGCATCCCGAACAGCTCAAGGATCACCGCATTGCTCTTTACGGTGGCTATCCGTCACGCAACCGGTGGCAGTTCACTCGGGGCGAGGAGTGTATCGATTTGACCTTACACGGTCAGGTGCGCTCCAGTTCGGTCCATCTTTTGCGTGACTATGCCTTGAGCGGTGCTGGGATCACCTGCTTGCCGACACTTCTTGCTAGCAACGAGCTACTTGCCGGGAGACTGGTGCCGATTCTTACCGACTATCGTTTGTCATCCTTCGATTTTGCCGCCGTGTATCCCGAAACCCAACGTCGAGCGCTCAAGGTGCGGACCTTGATCGACTTTTTGATTGGACGCATCGGCGATACGCCGCAGTGGGACCAGTTACTGCTGGATCGCGGCATTCTGGTTAACTGACTGCGGGCCCCCGCCGCCCAAGGCGCGGTAAAGCTGGACCTGACTTTGAAGCTGCGGCAATTGGTTGGAAGCGAGCTCTTCGCGCGCTGTAAACAGATTGCGCTGGGCATCCAGGAGCGCTGTGTGTGAGTATCTTGAGGCGCTCGATGAAGAGGCTCTGGCCGAAACGCTGCCGAAACGCCATCTGCTTCCATCCGATTGAGCTAGATCATGTATCGTGAATGTTGTGCTGGTCTTTGGTAGATTCGGCTGACAAACGGACTGCTTGGCGCGCAGCTTCAGATACTGTGCTTTAAAATCGGAAATCTTCATGGCAAAGAAATCAGTAGCATCCTCCACCGACGCCTCGATCACAGCAGCCAGGAAGGGTTCCAGCCTGACCTTGATCGATGTTGCCAAGGTGGCGGGTGTTTCGCCGATGACCGTTTCCAGGGCATTGCATCGACCGGAATTGGTTACCGAGGATACTCGCGAAAAAGTTCGTGAAGCCGTGCGCAAAACTGGATATGTACCGAACATGCTGGCCGGAGGATTGGCGAGTAACAAAAGCCGATTGGTAGCGATTTTCCTCCCGACTATCGCCAACTCGATTTTCGCAGACACGGTGCAATCACTGATGGACCGCCTGACCCAAGCGGGTTACCAAACCCTGCTAGGTCTGACAGGCTACTCCGCCGAGCAGGAAGAAAACCTGCTTGAGGCTGTTCTTGGTCGGCGTCCGGATGGGATTGTTTTGACTGGCACACTCCACACCGAATCAAGTCGGCTACGCCTTGCTCAGGCGGGTATCCCAGTAGTTGAGGCCTGGGACTTGAGCGAGGCCCCCCTGGATATGCTGGTCGGCTTCTCTCATGAAAAAGTGGGGGAGGAGACCGCACGGCATTTGCTGAAAAAGGGCTATAAGCGCTTCTCGGTGGTGACGATCAGTGACCCTCGCGGGCTGCGCCGTTGCAATAGCCTTATCGCCGAGCTGAAGCGGCAAGGCATCGAAGAAGTTCCCATGGAGGTTTTGGCACCGCCAGCCACGCTCGAAGTAGGCAGGGAAGGGCTTCGACGGCTATTGGAGCAGCCGGTTCGGCCCGACATTGTGGTGTGCAGCTCTGATACCGTAGCACAAGGTGTTTTAGCGGAAGCCGCCAGTCGCGCGATGAATGTACCGTCTGACCTCGCAGTTATGGGTTTCGGGGATTTGAGCAGCGCGGCCCAAGTTTACCCATCGTTGTCGACAGTCAGCGTCGATGGCAAAAAAATTGGTCTGCAAGTAGCTCAGGCGCTGCTTGAGCGCTTTGAATTCCCAAATGGCAGTCATCATCCTGTGCGAATCGACACAGGCTTTACCCTCATCGACCGCGCCAGCACCTAACCTCGAAATCTCTTTTTGCCAACAAACGCATGGTTGTATGATTGCGCAATCAGTGTAGTATTGATTCAAAGGCTCTATCGACGGGCCTTTTTTACCCACCGTAATGATTGCGCAATCATTGCTCGATCAAACCGCTGTCAGGAGCTGTAAGGGCCACACGGATTCAATGCACTACTCACAATAAGGAAAATAATAGTGATCAACCCTACGCAATCGGTAGCGAAGACAAACGTCCGCTATCTAATCCTCGTGATGATCTTCATCGTCACAGTTTTCAATTACGTTGATCGGGCGACGCTGTCCATTGCGGCCCCCAGCATGCGCACAGATCTTGGCTTCGATGCCATGACCATGGGCATCGCCTTCTCGGCATTCGGCTGGGCGTACACATCCATGCAACTGCCTGGCGGCATCATCCTTGATCGATTTGGCTCTCGCGTCGTTCTCGGAATGAGCCTCATCATCTGGTCTGTGTTTACATTCCTGCAAGGGTACGTTGACCTCTTCAGTTCCGCCTTTCTCGCGCTGTTTGTTTTGCGCTTTATGATGGGTGTAGCGGAAGCGCCTGCGTTTCCCGCTAATAACCGCTTGACCGTTATGTGGTTCCCGCGCCACGAACGTGGTTTGGCCACTGCGGTGTTCCAGTCAGCTCAGTATTTTGCACTGGCTGCCTTCACGCCCTTGATGGTCTGGTTGGTCAGCACCTGGGGCTGGCAGCACGTGTTTTGGGTTACAGGTGGCGCAGGTATCCTGATTGGTTTCTTGTGGTTCCGGATGGTTCAGGAGCCGCGTAAAGACAAGCGCGCCAACCAGGCTGAACTCGACTACATCGAAGCCGGAGGTGGCTTGCCAACCATCGGCGACGTTAAAACGCCATTCAGCTGGAAGCGCATGAAGGCTATCGGCGGCAATCGCATGATGGCGGGTATCTATCTTGGGCAGTTTTGCCTGACTTCCATCACTTGGTTTTTTCTGACCTGGTTCCCGACTTACCTGATCGAAGCCAAGGGCATGACCATGCTGAAGGTCGGACTGGTCGCGGCCATTCCACCCATCGCCGGTTGCTTGGGCGGCATGATCGGTGGCGTCTGGTCGGACTGGATGCTACGCAAAGGCTTTAGCCTCACCGCAGCACGAAAGACCCCCATCATCTGTGGCTTGTTGCTCTCCAGCAGCATCATGGTCGCCAACTACACCCAGTCGATCACGTTGGTGATTCTGGTGATGTCCGTAGCCTTCTTCGCGAAAGGCGTGGGCAACCTGGGCTGGTGCATCGTCGGTGACGTGTCCCCGGCACGGGCCATGGGGGTCAGCGGCGCCATGTTCAACTTCTGCGGCAACCTTGCCAGCATTGTTACGCCTATCGCCATCGGCGTAATGATCAACCAGCTGGGATCCTTCGATGTTGCGCTGATGTACGTAGCGGGTATGGGCCTGCTGGGCGCGTTTTCTTACCTGTTCATCGTCGGGCCACTCAAGCGCCTGCAACTCGATGATTTTGAAGAGCTGCCGGTGAACCCTGTCGAAGGCGCTCCGGTTAACAGCAAATTGTCACAACCTCGCACCTGATCTCTTTCAAGACCTCATCACTGTTAAGGAGAGCTCCATGCTCGCACAACAAGAATCTATCAAATCCTCCGACGATGATCGCATTGCCTGGGTTCGGGTCTCCTCGGTAATCCTGCCTCTGGCCAATCCGATCAGCGATGCCAAGGTGTTGACGGGACGGCAAAAGCCGATGACCGAGATCGCCATCCTGTTTGCGGAAATCGAAACCATCGACGGTCACCGTGGCCTTGGTTTCAGCTACTCCAAGCGCGCAGGCGGGCCGGGTCAATTCGCCCACGCAAAGGAAATCGCTCCCGCGCTGATTGGGGAGAACCCGAGTGACATTTCCAAGCTTTGGACCAAACTGTGCTGGGCCGGCGCGTCCGTAGGCCGCAGCGGCATGTCGACTCAGGCCATCGGTGCCTTCGACGTGGCGCTGTGGGATTTGAAAGCCAAGCGCGCCAACCTGTCGCTAGCCCGATTGCTCGGTGCTCAACGGGATTCGGTACGCTGCTACAACACCTCGGGTGGTTTCCTTCACACTCCGCTTGACCAGTTGATGAAGAACACCGACCTGTCGCGCGAAAAGGGCATTGGAGGTATCAAACTGAAAGTCGGGCAGCCGGATTGTGCCATCGATATTGAACGTGTCAGCACGGTGCGCAAGCACCTGGGAGACAACTTCCCTCTGATGGTTGATGCCAACCAGCAATGGGATCGCCCTACCGCCCAGCGCATGTGCCGCCAATTCGAAGAGTACAACCTGATCTGGATTGAGGAGCCGCTGGATTGCTATGACGCTGAAGGTCACGCCGCTTTGGCACAACAATTCGATACGCCGATTGCCACGGGTGAAATGCTCACCAGCGTTGCGGAGCACGCCGAGTTTATCAAGCTGCGTGGCGCTGACTTCCTGATGCCCGATGCACCACGAGTAGGCGGCATTACCCCTTACCTGAAGGTAGCCTCAATGGCCGAGCAAGCGGGACTCATGTTGGCCCCGCATTTTGCCATGGAGTTACACGTTCACTTGGCGGCCGCATACCCCACCGAACCGTGGGTCGAGCATTTCGAATGGCTTGAGCCGCTCTTCAATGAGCGCCTGGAAACGCGAGACGGCCGCATGCTGGTTCCCACTCGTCCGGGCCTGGGGCTGACACTCAGCGAGCAAGTCAAACCGTGGACAGCGCAAGAAGCTGAGGTGGGTACTCGTCCCTGAAGAACCTTTGCTCCCCCGGTGTATGTTGCACACCGGGGGGTCGAATTTCCCCGGGCTTACGGTCTCGCAAACACCTGAAGAAACATCTCTGAAAGGTAGCTTTCCCTGCTTCTTTACATGAAAAAGTGCATGTCCATCGCACCCAGCAGATCAGAGTTGCCGGGGCAGCGAATCAGACGATACATTCAAAAGGTGCGCAGTATTATTCAATACTCTGCTAGGTGAACCCTCTAAAACTGGTCTCTCAAAACAATAACAATTATGAGGAAGTCATGAAGGTACTCAAGATTTGCGCCAACCTGCTTGTCCTTGCGACCACTCTCGCCAGCGTTGCACACGCCGCGGACAAACCTGAAATCAAGGCGAAAGTTGCATTGAAGGAGAGCGTCTCGTGGGATGGGACGCCCTATCAACCCTATCCTAAAGGTCAGCCGCAACTCACGATACTGGAAATAACCATACCTCCCCACACGGCATTGCCTTGGCATCATCATCCCGTTCCGAACGCGGCCTACGTGGTCTCGGGGGAACTAACGATCGAGGACAGGCTAACGGGAACACGGCATAAGGTGAGCGCCGGGCAGGCATTCGCTGAGTCGGTGGGCGCTAGCCATCGCGGCGTAACCGGCGATCAGGCAGTTGTCGTGATAGTGACCTATTCGGGTGTAGAAGGCACCCCGCTGTCTGTTCCCGACAAAGGCGAAAAAGACGAGTTCGAACACGTCGAATAAACCTCCTGGTGGATGCGCCGCAAGGCCGGGTGTGCACCTTGCGGTTATTTCATCGTTTCACCCTTTCACCGGGCCGACATGCCACGTGTTCGCCTAGAACACCTTGATCGGTACGTTGATAATGAGTCTGAGCTCATCAATATTGCCTTCCAGTTGATATTCACTGGCACGGTGCGAGGAATAACTGGTGATCAGGCTGATGTTCTTGAAGGTGCCCGATTGCACGGTGTAGCTGGCATTGGCGCCCACTTCATAGTGGCTTTCACCCCGCTGTTTGAGTACCGAGTTGTAAATGCCGTTCGGGCCACCGTCGTAATGACTGCCGTCGATGCCCATGCCCTTGATGTACCAGAGCGTAGTCTTGAGACCCGGTAGCCCATAAGCGACCCAATCGTTGGTGTAGAACACCCCGACGGAGCGTTCATTGGGGCCGTTGAAGAAGGACATCATGGTATTGGGCAGGTTGATGGCATTGGATTCGAAGGGGTAATCGAAATATTCATCACCCTTGATTTGCTGCAGGCCGATCTTCAGTGAGTGGTTGCGCCATTGCGGCGTGATACTCAGGCCGTAGGCCTGCTGGTCAATTTTTCCGCCGATTTCGCGACCACTGGACCGGGTGTTATAGGCATCCAGTTGCAGGTCAACGTTGACGGCCCCCAGTTGGTTTTCCTGCCCAGGCCCAGGTACTCGCGATTCCAGATATCGTCGAAGCGAGAGACGTAGGCGCTGCTGCGCCAGCCAGCGCTCGACACATAGTCGGCCCCGGCGTAAGCGTTGAAGTCACTGGTGACCAGCGGTGAACCATAAGTGGGAGTCAAGTCCTGGCTTCCGGCTCCGGTGCGCGGCGAACCCTTGTCGAAATAGCCAGACTTGATCGTCAAGCCATCGATGTCATGACTTTCCAGGGACACTCCATCGAACGATGAAGGCAGGGTACGGGTATCGGTGTAGGACATCATCGGTGTCCTGACTTGCTGCCTGCCAACCTTGAGCAGTGTGTCGGCGACTTTGAACTTCAGCGCTGCGATACCGAGTTTGCTCCAGTCGTCGACCACATCGCCGTCCTGGTTCACCAGCAGTCGATTACTGCCGCCTGCCGCGGCTTCGCGGCTGCGTTCCAGCGCCACGGCCGAGAAGGTCGACAGATCCAGGCCAAACTGCACCGGCCCTTGGGTAAAACCGGAGACAAAGTCGAGCCTGATGCCTTGCAGCCAGGCGGTACGGTCACGCAGCTGGCGGACCCCGTCGGGTGTTTGCAGTTTGAAAAAAGTGTCCTTGTGGCCAACTTCGTGTGAGTACCACTGACGGGTATTGAGCGTCAGTGAGCTGTCTTGCACAAAACCTTGTTCCTGGGCATGGACCTGGGAACCAGAAACTGCGGCCGCCAGCGAGCCGACGGTGAATAACGCCAAATTACCTGTGCGATACATAGACCTTGCCTGTTGTTGTTTTTAGGGCAGATAAGAAGTAAGTCGCCGAATCATCGTTATGGAGTTTTTGCGCGGGCAGGGCGTGGCCCGACTTGCCCATCAGGCCGCAGCGGCCTGATGGTGATCGTTCAGATATTGGGGTGCCGGTTTAGCGACTCGAGCACTTCGAAATCATCAAACATCGATGAAGATGTGAACCCAAGCCTGCGACCTCAGTTGAGATAATCCTTAACAAATTTCACCCAGCAGTCGGAGCCGATGCGAATCAACTCGTCATTGAAGTCGTAGTGGGGGTTATGCACTGAGCAGCCATGAAACTCGCCTTCGCCGTTACCCAGAAAGAAGTAGCAGCCGGGCACTTCGGTCAGCATCCAGGCGAAATCTTCGGTCGCCATGATCTTCGCCGCGTGTGGCAACAATTGGCCGGGCTTGAACAGCGGCGCCAGGCTCTGGCGAAGCATCTCTGTTTCCGACGCCGTATTGACTAATGCTGGCGCCAGTTGCGTGGTTTCTAGTTCGATTTTGACACCGAATGTGTATTCATGGCCCTGGGCGATTTCCGCCAGACGCTGATTGATTTTGCCTTCGGTCTGCGCTGTGTCGGTACGCACGCTGATCAACATCGATGCCGTGTCGGGAATGATGTTGTAGACACTGCCAGCTTCAACCATACCGATGCTGATCACTGCGTGCTCATCAACGCAGAGATTGCGCGACTTCACTGTCTGGATCGCGTTGATCATGCTGGCCAGCACCGGTATCGGATCGACAGCGCGTTCGGGCATTGCGCCATGACCGCCGCGACCTTTGATCAACACCCGCACGCATTCAGAAGAGGCCATGGTCGGACCGGCCTGGACCACCGCGGTGCCTAGCGGTATTCCAGGCAAGTTGTGCAAGGCAAAGATCGAGTCACAAGGAAAACGTTTGAAAAGGCCGTCGTCCATCATGGCCTTGGCTCCACCCAGACCTTCCTCGTCTGGTTGGAATATCAGGTTAAGCGTGCCATTGAGGTCGGACGACTGAGCGATTCGCCACGCGGCTGCCAGCAGGATGGCAGTGTGGCCGTCGTGGCCGCAGGCGTGCATGCGGCCCTCGATCCGGCTGGCGTGGTCGAAGCGGTTTTTCTCCTGCATTGGCAGGGCATCCATGTCGGCACGCAGGCCCAAGCGGCGAGTGCCGCTGCCTCGACGCAAGACGCCGACCACGCCATGTCCGCCGATACCTCGATGAACTTCGTAGCCCCAGCTTTCGAGCTTGCTGGCCACCAACTCGGCGGTCAGCGGGGTATGCGCGCCCAGTTCAGGGTTCTGGTGGATGTCCCGGCGCAGCTGGATAAACGTGTCCAGGTCCATTCCGCCAACGGTTTGGGTCAATGCATTCATCAGGTCACTCCCGACCAGGGTTTTCGGGGAATACAGCCAGGCACGCCAAGCTAATGGCGCCGCCGACGAGTAGGTACAGTGCTGAAGCCTGTGGGTTATCCAGGGCCGCCGTGAGCCACGTGGCGATCAATGGGGAGAAACCGCCGAACAAAGTGACGCCGAAGCTGTAGCTGACT
Organism: Pseudomonas sp. VI4.1; assembly: GCF_002029345.1. Classification (NCBI taxonomy): domain Bacteria; kingdom Pseudomonadati; phylum Pseudomonadota; class Gammaproteobacteria; order Pseudomonadales; family Pseudomonadaceae; genus Pseudomonas; species Pseudomonas sp. VI4.1. Next base: position 37,872 of record NZ_MULM01000147.1, on the reverse strand, counting down.
GCGGTGCCCAAGGCGCGGCGATTTTTCGGAAAGGCTTCCATGATCAGGGCGAAGAAGGCACCCGAACCGATGCAGCCTGGCAGTACCAGAATCGCAATGACGAACATCGCCACAAACAAATTGGTGCTCAAGCTGAGCAAGTAGAAGGCTGGCCACGCCAGTAGCACGGGCAGGGTTATCGTCCAGACCAGCAGCTTCTTGCGCAGGCTATGGCGATCGGCAAAGCGACCGGCCAATGGAGTGATGACAGCCAAACAGGCACTTGCTACACAGGCGATAACCAAGGAACTACGTTGCGGGTAGCCCAGGGTGACCGTCAGGTAGGCGGGCATGTAGAAAATGAACAGGTATATGCCGATGGTGGCGCTGGCCATCAGGCCGATCGCCAGCAAGGTGTGACGCAGGTCGATGTGGTCGCGCAGCCGACCGTCGCGTTTGGTCGGTTGGGCTTCGTGGGTTTCCGGCAGGAAGCGACGGATGTACCAGCCTAGCGGACCGATGAGCAGCCCCAGTAAAAAGGGAATGCGCCAGCCCCAGTTTTCAAGGTCCTCGGCACTCAACGTGTTGTTTAGCAGTAAACCGAGTCCGGCACCGACCATGGCCGCGTAGCCTTGGCTAGCTGCCTGCCAGCTGACGTTACGACAGCGGTTTGCCGTGGCACTGGACTCCATCAGATACACCGACGCGGTCCCGACTTCACCGCCCGCAGAAAAGCCCTGCATGAGGCGGCCGGCCACCAGCATCAACGTGCCGAACAAGCCGATGTCTTGATACGACGGCGCGAAGGCAATCATCGCAGTGCCGACTGTCATCAGGCTGATTGTAAGGCTCAATGCAGATTTGCGGCCACGTCGATCGGCAAAGCGCCCAATCACCACAGCACCCACCGGGCGCATGAGGAAACCCACGCCAAAGGTGGCCAAAGACATCAGTAGCGATGCCGTTGCCGACTGTGCAGGAAAGAAATTCTTTGCGATTACGACAGCGAAGAAACTGTAAATTGTGAAGTCATACATCTCCAGGGCATTGCCTAGAGCGCAAGCAACTGTGGCTTTCCTGGAACCGTTCACGGGTGGAGCAGCGGTGCAGGGGAGAAGGGGCGCTTGCAGAGTAGTCATCGATTTTTCCTGTGACAGTTTTGTTGTGGCCCGAATATCCGGCAAACACTGTCACTGCGCACTTGCGCTTTTCTTCGATGATTAACCGTTAGTTAAGATGCCTGGCCGCCGTGGTGAAAGACGGCGCCGGTTCGGTGCGATATCGCCCGATTATCGATCACATGCACTGTTTGACGACAGCAACGCAGTCGTCGAGGCAAGCCGCGCAGGCGGCGGCCGGATGCTTTAGCCCAATTGCCTGAAGGTTAGGGGGACCTGCGGCCGCAAACAGGCACAGACTTAACCATTGGGCATATCGTTGCGTTTTTCTTAAGTTTCTCGAGTCTGGGCTAGCGCGAAGAATCCATTGATTGATTCTTTGAGAGCACGCTTCTTATCGCGTAGTAGAGGTCGCGAGCCGTCGTGGTTAGAGCGTTGCGGTCGATACAGACCAGGTAAATGGGGTACTCGGGGATGATTTCTTCGATCTTGACCTGCATCAGGTCTTCATTGAGCCCTTTGGGCAGTGCGTTTTCCATCCCGGCTTCGCTGAGCGTCATGAAGGCATCGGCGTGGTGCAAGAGATCAAGCGCCAGCAAAACCGATGAACACTCGGTTATTCGCTGCGGTGGAGGAATCTCGTTGTCTTCAAACATTTGATAGAACTGAGACGAGTGATCGTCGATGGCATCGAGGCTGATCCAGTTCGCGAACTGCAACTGACGCAGCGAGTGGGAGTGGCGCAGAGGGTTGTTTTTTCGACAGACCACCAGACCCTGCATGCGGCTCAACGCCTCCCAGTCCAGGTTCAGCCTTTGGGTATGTTGCTGCGAGGTAATGGCGAAATCCAGCGTACCGTCCCGTAGTCGCTGCAGCATCTGGTTGGGACGCAGGTCTACCAGGCGGATGCGAACACGCGGATTTTTCGCCTGGAACGCACCGATGCACTCTCCCAGCCCTTTGAGCACTGCTGTCAGGGAGGTAACTCCGACGGTGACCTCACCCACTTGCATATCCTTGATGTTTTCAGCCTCCAGTTGCAGTCGTCGCATGCTCTCGACCGTCAACTGCGCATGGCGAATGATGCGGCGGCCTTCGTCGGTGAGCGACATTCCCCTGTGGGAACGCTGCAGCAGAGCCAGGCCTAGCTCGCTCTCGAGATCCTTGATCGATCGGCTGATGGCCGGCTGGGTGACATGCAGTATCTGCGAGGCCTCACTGATGCTACCGGTTTGGTGGATAGCTACCAGTGCCTTGATTTGATGGAGTTTCACTTACGGACAAGTCCTTGCAGTGCGACGAAGGTGCTGCACGTTACTGCAAGGCCGAGGAGCAAAAAAGCCTGGAAACGTTTTTCTCCCGATACTGCTTGGGTGTCATGGACAGTTTTTCCTGGAACAGTCGGGTCATGTGGCTCTGGTCCGAGAACCCGCAGTCCATGGCGACCGCTTTCAACGGTACATCACGCACCGTAGACAGGATCCGCTCAGCTTTTTTCAAGCGGCGCGACTGAACATACTGATGGGGCGAGACCCCGTACACAGTCCCGAACACCCGTACAAAGTACGACGGGCTCAGGTCGACGATGGCAGCCATGTCTTTGACGGTAATCGAGCAGGACAGGTGTGAGTCGATATATTGCTGAAGTTGGTCGCGTTTGAGGTTTGTCAGGCGAGACGCTTGATCGTTGTCTCTGAGGTCACACCGCACATACTGGCGCAGCAGATGAATGCACATCTGTATTTCCAGCGTCTGGGCGAAGATGCTGCTGCCCGGTTCAGCGCTCAGGCATTCGATTTCATAGGCGGCCATGAGCCTGGAGAGTGTCGCGTCGTTAACGAGGGGGCAATGGTCGACAAAAACACGGTCAACATCCTGTTGAAAGACTTCATTGGCGACTTTGGCCATCATTGCTTGCGAGATGTAAATATGACTGACCTCGATATCGTTCATCCAGTACCAGCTGGATGATTCGCCTCGGGTCAAAATGGTCACGTCATCATCACCAACCGACCATTTTTGCCAATGCTTGCCGTCATGGAACCCCAGATTGGATGTCCCTGATTTCCATCTCACCAACTCGTAGTCTCGCATACACGGAATGCGGACTTCGGTTTTGTCGAAGCGGTAGCCCCGAATTGACATGCCGTTATCGGGTGCAGTCTCGACGGTACCCTTGATCGTGACTTCACCAGGGATAACGTCCAGCATTTTTTCTGGCGTTAGAAGGATGGCGCTCATCACAACTCCCTTTTTATTGGTATTGGCAGTGGAGTTTTTTATCAGCACTTGGCAGTTTTTGTGACTTTTAAAAACTAACACATCCTTCAGGTTTGCACGCAAAACAGGCCTGCCACCGATCGGGGGATTTGCACCCGATCGTCTGGCCAGCCTTTTCTTACTTCACCTGGGTTTCGTGATCGCTCGGCTCGGTCAAACCCGGTCTCCAGCGGCGCAGGTGGGTGTGACGCTCGTAGGCCTGCGCCGAGGGGTAAGTCACCAGTTCAATCGTGCTTCCCCAAGGCGTGCGGGTGTAGACGTAGCGATTGCCTTCCCCGGCGTCACCGCCCGGGAGCTCGCCGGGGCGGCTGAGCAGAACGCCACCGGCCTTCTCCAGGCGATCGGCAGCGGCGTCGATATCGTCAACGTAGATGCAGATGTGCTGGATGCCCAGATCACTGGGAACGACAGGCTGCGATTGCTGCACCCCGGTATAGGAAAACAGCTCCAGGTTGGGGCCGTTGCCGAGGCGAAGCATGCGGATCGCGCTAATCACGGCACCGGCTGCAATGCCCAGTCCCGACTCCACCTCAGGCCCCCCCAGGGGTGCGTCAAGCATGTCGTAAAGCTTCTCGGCGCCAAAGGCCTCGACGAAGAACCGGGTTGCCGCTTCCATATCGGGAACGGTGATGCCCACGTGTTCGATCGCGCGAACGTTCATGCCAACTCTCCTATTTTCGCTGCCGCCCAGAAACCGGACTGAGTAGCCTCATACATCCGCCCGCCACGGGACCTCGTTCCGATGCGATGGATGCGAATGTCATCGACGGACGCCTCCAGGACAGTTGAAGCCTTGCGGGCGGTCGCCATCACCACGTAGACGTCATCTGGCGCCGCACCTGCTGTGCGGATCGATACGTCCAGGCTCTTGAGAAGGCCGGTGAGGTGGTCGCGCTGCATATCATTGGTATCGACTCCCACCGTTTCAGCGGGTGAAACAAGGCTGACCTTTTTGCCTTGTTCGGCCAGCCACAGGGCGGCGAACATGGCAGTCTCGGTTTCACCAAACACGGTGACTTCATCAGCCACGGGCAGTTCTCCGTTTGCCAGCAGGTCGGCAACATCCGCCCCCTGATTCTGGGCAACGGTACCGGTGGCGAGCAGTACCGTGTCCCACGGGCTCAAGTCGAGATCGGTTGCATCGGTATTGAGTTGCACGTTGACGCCCACGCGTTCGAGTTCGCCCTGGTAGAAGTCGATCATGTTCTTGACCTCCATGCGAAACGGGCTCGCAGCTGCCCAGGCATGGAGCTGGCCGCCGATGCGATCCGATCTCTCGACCAAGCGCACACGGTGTCCGCGCTCGGCGGCCAGGATCGCGGCCTCACAGCCGGACGGCCCGCCACCGACGATCAGCACTCGCTGCTGTGTGGAAGCAGGGCGGCGAGCGTCACTCGCCCGGCGTTCCTGGCCGAGGGCAGGGTTTATCACGCACTGGGTGCCCTTGCCGTTGAACATCCACCGTGAGATGCATTCATTGACCGCCAGGCAGCGGCGGACACTCTGCGGTTGCCCGCGCCTTGTCTTGTTAACCGTTTCGGGGTCGGCAAGACCAGATCGTCCCAAGGCCACAAAATCGAGCTCGCCATCAGACACGGCTTGCGCCATCTCATCGAACAGCCAGGTGAGACGACCGACGCCGATCACCGGGATCGAAACACGCTTTTTCACAAGCTTGGCGTAATTCACCAAGGAGCCAGGCGGAACCATGGGCAGCAACGTCATTGCGGTGTCGTAGTTCCCGGCACTGACATCCAGGGCGTCAACGTAAGGTTCGAGCATTTCACAAAAGGCCAGACCATCTTCCAATGAGAGGCCACCCTCGTAAGGCTCCATCACGCTGAGGCGATACAGGATCGGGAAATCTGCACCGACCTGGTCGCGAATCCCGCGTACGACTTCGAGAGCAAAACGGGCTCGGTTCTCCAGGGATCCGCCCCAACTATCAGTGCGTTTATTGGTGAAAGGGGAGAGAAACTGACCGAGCAAATAACCATGTGCACCGTGCAACTCAACGGCATCAAAACCAGCAGCCACGGCGCGCCGGGCACCCTGGACGTACTTGTCGATCAGTCCGGGAATTTCATGTTCTTCGATTGCTCGCGGTGGGGTGCCGAAGGCGCTGGTGATGCCTGCCGTTGGCGCGAGTGGCGGTTCGTTCCGTTCCGTATTGCTCTGGGAGTTCTGGCGGCCGGTGTGGTGCAACTGCACCGCAATTTTCGCACCTTCGCCGTGGACCGCGTCGACCAGATTACTGAGAGCACCAATGAACCTGTCATGGTCAATGCGCATCGGGTGGCCGGCCGTGCGCCCGACTTCCCAATCGATAGAGGTGTTTTCGGTAATGATTAAACCAATTCCTCCTCGGGCGCGGGCCCGATGGTATTCGATGAGCTTATCGTCAACCTCACCGAAGGTGCTGGCGAACTGAGTGAAGATCGGCGCTTGCACAAAACGGTTGCGCAATTGCAGGGTGCCGATCCGCCCGGGCTGGTAGAGCGCCGCAGCCGGGCTGTCGGTCACCACAAGATTACGGATGTCTGGGTGTGCCATTGCCATCTCCTCATTATTTTTTTTGTTTTGAGGTTGCAGCATGCAATGACAGCCTGGATCAGTATTGAACGTTTATGCCCAGGCGTTGAAGAATCCTGCTTTAGCGTCGCAGCGGTACTCTCAGGCGACTTAATCGGAAAACAACTCGAACATCAGCTGGCGCAGCCAACGATTGGCGGGATCCTTGTTATAGCGAGCATGCCAGAACAGGTTTATTTCGATGTTGGGCAGTTCCACCGGCGTCGGCAGAACCGTGAGTCCAAAGGGTTGTTCGCAACTGCTGGCGAATCGTTCAGGCACCGTTGCCATCAAGTCTGTGCGTTGCAGGATGTGACCTACTGCGACGAAGTGGGGAACCTCCAGGCGTATGTTTCGCTCGATGCCGGCCCGCGCCAGGAACGTATCGACCTCGCCGTGCCCCGTGTTCGCCGCTACGACGCGAACGTGGTCATAACTGCAATAACGCTCCAGCGTCAGCGGTCCCCTGGTAGCGGGGTGGTCCTTGCGGCACATGCAGACATAGCGATGGTGAAACAGGCGCTGCTGAAAAAATCCGGCCTGCAGGTGCGGCAGTAATCCAACGGCGAGATCGATTGCGCCGTTCTGCAACCCTTCGGCCAAGGTATCGGAGGTGTTGCGCAGCGTGCTGATCGAGCAACCCGGAGCGCGTTCAGCCAGAGCGTCCATCAGCCGCGGCATGAAGTAGATTTCACCAATGTCGGTCATTGCCATGGTAAATCGACGATTGCAGTTGAGCGGATTGAACGTGTCCTGTCGGTTCAGTGCGTCACGCAAGGTCTGAATGGCCAGTGCAACCGGCTCAGCCAACTGCTGGGCGTAGGGCGTAGGCTCCATTCCTTGATAGGTACGAACGAACAGCTCGTCGTTCAAGGCGACACGCAGTCGCTTCAACGCGTTGCTGACAGCGGGCTGGGTCAGGTCGAGATTATCCGCCGCCGTCGATACCCGGCGATCGATCAGCAGTTGGTTGAAGACCAGAAGAAGGTTGAGATCAAGTTCACGTAATTCCATACCGCCTCGTGCAGATTGCGTGCTCATAAGGGCTAAAAATTTTAGCCCTTCGTTGGGTCTGCACCGCTCTGAAATCGCCGCTGCAAGCGCCAAAGCCTAACAAGTGCCAGACCGCCGCGTCCATCGTTGGATCGATGGGACTTGGCTCTCCTTCGATCTTTATTCACGTTCGAAATAATGCCTATTCACCTGGCTGCATTTATCACGGTTGATGGTTTGCCCATGATCGACCCTATGCCCAGTACTGCACGCTCTGCGTAAAACCATTGGGCACCGCGCAATAACCGGAGGCGTCAGATCCTCCGGCTCTATAACAATGACAAGAAGAGCGATGCCATGCGTACGATAGATGTATCGGCCCTGATTGACGGGGCACGTTTTAATACCTTCCATGCACGCGTGCTGTTCTGGTGCGCGCTGATCATCATTTTCGACGGTTACGACCTGGTCATTTATGGGGTCGTGTTGCCCTCACTGATGTCCGAGTGGGGGCTCAGTTCGTTGCAGGCTGGCGCGCTGGGCAGTTGCGCGCTGGTGGGCATGATGCTGGGTGCGTTGTTTTTCGGTTCATTGTCGGATCGTATAGGCCGACGTAAAACCATCATGATGTGTGTCGCCATCTTCAGCGGGGTTACGGCAATCAACGGCCTGGCCCAGAGCCCCGAGGCGTTTGCGTTATGCCGTTTCATCGCCGGCCTTGGCATCGGCGGAGTAATGCCCAACGTTGTGGCGTTGATGAACGAGTACGCGCCGAAGAAATCCCGCAGTACTTTGGTCGCGATCATGTTCAGTGGCTACTCGTTAGGCGGAATGCTCTCGGCGAGCCTGGGCATGGTGTTGATCCCGCAGTGGGGATGGCAGGCCGTGTTCTATGTCGCGCTGATTCCGCTGTTGGCCTTGCCATTGCTGATACGCCAATTGCCTGAGTCGATGGATTACCTGTTGCGCACCGGGCAGACCGTCAAGGCGCAACACCTGTTGGCACAAGCCGTGCCGTCTTATCAACCAACCGCAAATGACCAGTTGACCCAGATGGTCGCCAAAGGCACCAGTGTGTCGATTGCGCAGCTGTTCCAGGACGGGCGCAAGTTGAGCACCTTCATGCTGTGGTTGGCGTTTTTCTGTTGCTTGCTGATGGTGTACGCACTGAGCTCGTGGCTGCCCAAACTCATGACTGCCGCCGGTTATGGGCTGAACTCCAGCCTGGCGTTCCTGCTGGCGCTGAACCTCGGTGCGATCATTGGCGCGGTGGCTGGCGGATGGCTGGGGGACCGGATTGGCATCGCCAAGGTCCTGTTCGCATTTTTTACGTGTGGAGCCTTGGCCCTGAGCCTGTTGGCGCTCAAGGCGCCGTTACCGGTGCTCTATCTGCTCATCGCCATCGCCGGGGCGTGCACCATTGGCACGCAGATCCTGGCCAACGCCTGCACGGTGCAGTATTACCCTGCGCACATACGGTCTACGGGGCTTGGTTGGGCGATGGGCATCGGTCGCACCGGGGCCATCATCGGTCCTTTGCTGGGCGGTGCATTGCACGCCTCATCACTGCCGTTGCAGGCGAGCTTTCTCATCTTCGCCGTACCGGGGCTGATAGGCGCGATCGCCATCCTGGTCTTTCTCATTCAGAACGCTTCAAGCCGTCAGGCGGCTTCATCCCGGCAAACCGTGTCGCAGTAACGATGGCCTGAGCCCACGGAAGGGCTCAAATGGCCAATGACTGCTCGTGCGCAAAAGTAATATTCACACCCATGATGGAATGTATGGGAGTTGCGGTATTTATCAATAGCGCTCTGATAGCGATGATCTGGCTACACCAATAACAATCAGCCTCATGGGTAACTTGCTATGCGTACTTCTCAATCCAAACTGCAAATCGGCATCGTTGGCGGCGGTATCGCTGGCGTGGCCCTGGCCCTGGACCTGTGCCGTCATTCGCACCTGAGCGTGCAGTTGTTCGAATCGGCTCCAGCCTTCGGCGAGGTTGGAGCAGGTGTCTCCTTCGGCGCCAATGCCGTTCGTGCCATCGCGGGCCTGGGTATTGCCGAACCCTACCGCAAGATTGCCGACCAGACCCAGGACCCCTGGCAGGACATCTGGTTCGAATGGCGTCGTGGTGAAGATGCCGGTTATTTGGGCGCCAGCCTGGCCGAAGGGGTAGGGCAGTCTTCGGTACACCGTGCCGACTTCCTCGACGCCCTGGCCAGCCAGTTGCCCGAAGGGATCGCCCAGTTCGGCAAGCGCGCCGTCAGCGTGGAGCAGGATGCCGAACAGGCTCGTGTACTGTTCACCGATGGCACTGAGCATCGCTGCGACCTGTTGATCGCCGCGGACGGTATCAAGTCTTCCATTCGTGATCATGTGCTCAACGGTCTTGGCCAACCGCTGGTGGCGCCGCGTTTCAGCGGTACCTGCGCCTACCGCGGGATGATCGACAGCGAACAGCTGCGTGCGGCGTACCGGGCCCGGGGTGTCGATGAGCACTTGATCGATGTCCCGCAGATGTACCTGGGGCTTGATGCCCATATCCTCACATTCCCGGTCAAACAGGGCCGCCTTATCAACGTCGTGGCCTTCATTTCCGATCGCAGCCGCCCTGATCCGACCTGGCCAAGCGATTCGCCGTGGGTGCGCAATGCCAGCCAGGAAGAAATGCTCTCCGCTTTCAACCATTGGGGAGACGCTGCCCGGGTGCTGCTCGAATGCATTCCGGCACCCACCCTTTGGGCGCTGCATGAGCTCGAAGAGTTGCCAGGCTACGTGCACGGTCGCGTGGGACTGATCGGCGATGCGGCCCACGCCATGTTGCCGCACCAGGGCGCTGGCGCGGGCCAGGGGTTGGAAGACGCCTGGCTCCTGGCGCGACTGCTGGCCGATCCGCAGGTTTTGGACAGCCAGCCACAAGCGGTGCTTGCGGCTTACGACGCCATCCGTCGTCCACGTGCCTGCCGTGTGCAGCGTACTTCCTGGGAAGCCGGGGAGCTGTATGAAATGCGTGATCCCGCTGTAGCCGATGACGAAAAACTGCTGGGCAAGACCCTCGCAGAGCGGTTCGACTGGCTGTGGAATCACGATATGCAGTCAGACCTTCAAGAGGCTCGCGCCCAGTTGGGTTGGCGCGCACTCGCCTAATGATTTGAACCGACAAGCACGAAGGGAGCATCCAGCGGCTCTCTTCGTTCGGCACTACCAATAAGATCAGGTGAATCAAAATGACAGTAACAATTTCTCAACTGCCGCAATTGCAGCAATTCTTCCGCGAAGCCTCGGGACTGGGCAACAGCGAAGGCGATCCACGCCGCAAGCAGATCGTTTTACGTTTGCTGCAGGAAGTCGCCCGAGTGATCGAGGATTTGCAGATCAGCGACGATGAGTTCTGGGGGGCGGTGGACTACGTCAACCGTTTGGGTGCCAGAAACGAAGCAGGTCTGCTGGTCGCCGGACTCGGTATCGAACATTTTCTTGATTTGCTGGCGGATGCCAAGGACGCCGAAGCGGGCCGGACCGGCGGCACGCCACGGACGATTGAAGGCCCGCTGTATGTAGCGGGGGCTCCGCTGAGCGAGTACCAGGCTCGCATGGACGACGGGAGCGAGGACGGTATCGCAACGGTGATGTTCCTGGAGGGACGCGTAACCGACTTGAACGGTCAACCGATCGCCGGAGCCACCGTGGACTTGTGGCAAGCCAATACCCAAGGCAACTACTCCTACTTCGACAAGAGCCAGTCGGCATTCAACTTGCGTCGGCGGATTCTCACGGACTCCAATGGTTGCTACCGGGCTCGCAGCATCGTGCCTTCGGGGTACGGTTGCGATCCAACCGGCCCTACTCAGGAATGCCTCGATCAGTTGGGCCGTCACGGGCAGCGACCTGCGCATATCCACTTCTTTATTTCTGCCCCGGGGCACGAACATCTGACCACGCAGATCAACCTGTCGAATGACAAGTACCTGTGGGACGACTTCGCCTATGCAACACGTGACGGACTGATCGGCGAAGTCAGTTTTGTCGATGACGAGGAACGGGCCGCCGTCAAGGGCGTGACAGGGCGCTTTGCCGAGATGACCTTCAATTTCAGCCTGCGTCCGGCCGCGAGCGTTGAAACAACCCATCGCAGCCAACGCCCGCGAGCGTTGCAGTCTGCCTGAAAAGCCGACGTTTTCCCGGCTCTGACGAACTACTTCAAGGAGACAATGATGTCCCGGACCGATGCACAATCGATGAACATCCGTGCCGCAGTGCTGCGCACCTCTGGAGCCCCATTAGAAATCGAGGATGTCTTGCTCGAGGCGCCTCGGCCAACCGAAGTGCGCGTCCGCGTGGTCGCCACAGGCGTTTGCCACACGGACATGGTGGTGCGGGACCAGCTGTTTCCGACACCACTGCCGATCATCCTCGGCCATGAAGGTGCGGGTGTCGTCGATGCGGTCGGTTCTGCAGTTACCACGGTGCAACCGGGCGATCACGTGGTGATGACGTACATGTCATGCGGCCTTTGCCTGCCCTGCGAAACGGGCCACCCGGCACATTGTACGCACATGCACCCGCTGAACTTCGGTGGCGGCCGCCTCGATGGCAGTACCTCCGCTTGCGGTTGTGGCAGCGACCATGCCATCCATGACCATTTCTTCGGCCAATCCTCGTTTTCCACTTACACGATCGCCAATGAGCGCAACGTGGTCAAAGTCGCCAAGCAGGCGCCTCTGGAACTGTTGGGGCCGCTGGGTTGCGGCATCCAGACGGGCGCAGGTTCGGTTCTCAATGCACTCAAGGTTGAGGCCGGATCGAGCTTCGCCGCCTTTGGTGCAGGCGCGGTCGGTCTAGCTGCAGTTATGGCCGCTAAGGTCGCCGGCGCTACGACCATCATTGCTGTGGACGTCACCCCGAGTCGGTTGGAACTGGCGCTCGAACTGGGTGCAACCCATGTCATCAACAGCCGCGAAGAGGATCCGGTTCAACGTATTCATGCCATCACCCAGTGCGGTGTCAATTACAGCCTCGAATGCTCCGGGCGCTCCGAGGTTCTACGCCAGGCGATCGACTCACTCACCACGCTTGGCACCTGCGGCATCGTCGGCGCTACCAAAGTCGGCACCGAGGTGGCCTTCAATATCAACGATGTGATGATTCCCGGCAAACGGATCATGGGTATCGTCCAAGGCGATGTCGTTGCCAATGCCTTTATTCCGAAGCTGGTTGATCTCTATCTGCAGGGCCGATTCCCTTTCGACAAGCTATGCAGGTTTTACCAGTTCGACGAGGTGAACCAGGCGATGGCCGATAGCGAGCGCGGTGTCACCATCAAACCGATTCTTCGCATGCCAGTCCCTGCTTCGGTCTGACTATTTCCATTTAAAAGGAACCCGCAATGACCGTTCAACTCGTAATAGACAATCAAAAACTCGACGCCTCCAATGGCAAGACCTTCCAGCGTGTCGATCCGCTCAGTGCCGCGACCGTGAGCGTAGGTGCAGCCTGCAGCGTCGAGGACGCCATCCGTGCCGCCGAATCTTCCCAGCGCGCTTTTCGGACGTGGTCCAGAACCGGCCCAACCGAGCGCCGGCGCATTCTGCTGGCGGCGGCCGATGCCCTGGAAGCGAAAATGGCGCAGTTCTGCTCGGTCATGGCCGAGGAGATTGGCGCTTCGCAACTGTGGGCACAATTCAACGTGGGCGCATCGGCCAACCTGCTGCGTGAAGCTGCGGCCCTGACCACACAAATCAAAGGCGAAACCATTCCTACCGACAAGCCAGGCGCTCTGTCGATGACGTTGCGCCAGCCGGTGGGCGCGGTACTGAGCATCGTGCCCTGGAATGGTCCGGTTATCCTTGGCGCACGCGCTATTGCCTACCCGTTGGCGTGTGGCAACACGGTGATCTTCAAGGGGTCTGAAAGCAGCCCACGTACGCATGCATTGCTGGCCGAAGCATTTTACGATGCCGGCTTGCCGGCGGGCGTGTTGAACTTTCTGATCAGCGCGCCAGAGGACGCGTCTGCCGTGACTGAAGCGCTGGTAGCGCATGACATTGTGCGTCGAGTGAATTTCACCGGCTCGACCAAGGTCGGCCTTATGATTGCCCAGACCTGTGCCAGTCATCTCAAGCGCTGCCTCCTGGAGCTGGGTGGCAAAGCCCCTTTCCTCGTTCTGGATGACGCGGATATCGACGGGGCAGTCAACGCTGCCGTTTTCGGAGCATTCCTCTACCAGGGACAAATCTGCATGTCGACCGAGCGTTTTGTGGTCGATGAAGCGGTTGCCGACCAATTCGTTTCCCGTTTCGCAGAACGCGTGCGGTCGCTGGAGACCGGCGTGCCATCTACGACTCCAAGCTGCGTGATTGGCCCGATGATCGGCCAGGGCTCGGTACAACGGATCAACCATCTGCTCGACGACGCCATTGGCAAGGGCGCTGACATAGTTGCAGGCGGCCTGGCGGAAAACGCCTTGATGGGCCCGACACTGGTCGATCGGGTGACCCGTGAGATGTCGATCTACGACGAAGAGACCTTTGGACCGGTGACCACGATCGTGCGGGTGAAAGGCGCCGAGCAGGCGCTGCAGGTGGCCAACGACACCGCGTACGGTCTTTCATCCTCGATATTCAGTCGTGATGTCACACGGGCATTGGAGTTGGCCGGCCGACTGGATGCCGGCTGCGTACACATCAATGGCGCCACCGTGCAAAACGAGCCGCAGGCTCCCTACGGTGGGATGAAGAAGAGCGGCTATGGACGCTTTGATGGCAGCGCCGTCATCGAGGAGTTTACCGAGGTCAAGTGGGTCACGGTTGAACCCTCCAACCAGCCTTATCCATTCTGAGTTTTAAGCCGGCGCGTAATGCGCCGGTTTTTTTGTATTCGGGTACTACCGCCGCACCGCCAGGCCTCGATGTATTACAAGGCGCTACTGCCTTTGCGGGTCGAACTGCTTATCCCTGATAAACAGCGCTGGAATCACGCCACAGATGAAGTAGGCCGCGCCCATGACCAGATAACCCACACCTATCGAACCATGGGAGGCGAGAAAGCCGATAGCGGCCGGAGCAATGGCTGCCCCCAGACGCCCGACAGTCAGTGCCCAGCAGAAAAACATCCATTACGGCCTGGTGGCGGACTTGTTCGAGGCCGTACCTGAGTTGGAAAAAGCCCTTTAAGCGTTAGATGACAACACCAGGCGTCCGATACAGGCGACGTCTGGTGAATACTAATTGTAGGAGCCTTTGCCCGGCATTTTGATCCCGTGCAGATTAACCTTGCGATACAAGGTTGCACGCGAAATCCCCAGTTCCTGCGCTGCCAGTATCGGCTTCCAGCGGTTGCGCACTAGCGTATCGATCAAGGCCTGGCGTTCCGGACTTCCAGAGACGGTGTTCATCCCTTTGGTTGGCGCACTCACGCTCAAGGTCGCCGGCAGATCCTCCACCCCAATCACCTGGCTCTTGCACACTGCACAGGCGTAGCGCAGCACATGATGCAACTGCCGCATATTGCCGGGCCAACTGAAGTTCAAAAGCATTTCCAGCGCGGCTTCGCTTAATTGCAGTCGCTCACCAGAGCGTTTGCATTCTTCGTCCAGCAGCTTGGTGATCAGGGACAATTTGTCCTTGCGTTCACGCAGCGGTGGAATATCAAAGCGCGCGCCGCTCAAGCGAAAGAACAGGTCTTCACGAAAGTCTCCGGTTTCGACCAGTGTGGCGATGTCTCGGTGGCTGGCGCAGATAATCTCGATGTCGATCGACTGCGGTCGAGCGCCACCCAAGGGGGCCACCTCACCTTCGCTCAAGACTCTGAGTAGACGTGTCTGTAAGGTAAGCGGCATATCGCCGATTTCATCCAGAAACAAAGTACCGCCGTCAGCCTGGATCAATAGCCCGCGCATGCCTTTGCTGGACGCGCCCGTGAACGCGCCGGCGGCGTAGCCGAACAGTTCGCTCTCAATCAGGTTCTCGGGTATCGCCGCGCAGTTGATGGCGACGAAGGGCTTGTCGCGTCTTTTACTGGCCGCGTGCAGCTGCAATGCAAAATGCTCTTTGCCAGCGCCGGTTTCACCATGCAGCAATACCGGGAGCCCACGATCTTTCACCCGTACAGCCAGTTCCAGTGCGTGTGCGACCTTGGGGTCGAGTGCTGACGCCAGGCTGCGGTCCACGAGTACGCTAAGGGGGCGGCGGGGGACTTTGAGGCGCACGTGCAGCCCCATCGAGGGTAAGTAGTGGATGCTGTCATCACCGGCTATAGGCAATTGCGCAGTTAAAAAGGCCTCGTCGATATGCGCGGGGATCCTGCCACAGCGCTGCAACAACAGCCGTCGCGCGGCAGGATTGAGCGCCGCGATCCGGCCATCACGGTCCCAGGCAAACAGGTACTGTGGCTGACTGTCGACGTAGCCGGGCAGGGGGTGTGCACGCAGCACCCACAGGTCTTGAGTGCTGTACATGAAGTAAGCATTTTCAATGTCGTTGGCACTCTGGATGACCATTTGCCGGATCAGATGCTGGCTGCGTCGATCATCGGGCGCGCGCACCGAAGAGACATCCAGCACCGCCAGGATCTCGCCGTTTGGGGCAAATACCGGCGCTGCCGAGCAGGTATTGCCGATGAACGCTGCGCGAAAATGGTCTTGCTTGTGCACGGTGACTGGCAATTTGTCGATCAGCACGGCGCAGACAGCCGTTGTACCTTCTTCGCTTTCCGACCAGCAGGTACCCACGTCCATGCCAGAGCGCCGGTACTCGCTGCGCAGGGTTGATTCGATTCGGTAATCCACCGTGCAGCCGAGCGTGTCGGTAAGCATCACGCAGTAATCGGCATCACGCACACGGCTGTGCAGTCGCGAAATTTCGTCGGCAGCCAGGTGCAGGAAATCATCAACCCGTTCGCGGTGTTCGTTGAGCTGATGCGCCTCAAGAACCCTGGGGCCGTGCATTGAGCCAGGGTCCAGATTGTAGTGCTGAACCGAGCGGCGCCAGGAGTCGAGGATGACATTCGGCACTGGCAAGCTCGGAGCCCGTTCGGCTGTGCGCAGCACGCGATTCACATGCTCGACATGAACCTTTGATAAGCCAGAGGACATGGTACCTCCGAAGATTGGATCTTATTTTTCTGTGAGGCCCATTAAAGGCGGTCTAGCCGTCCCCTTCAAGCTGTATCGGCTGGCAGGTCCCGGTGAGACATAACATCTCATTGTTCGCAGTAGGACCTGAGGACAGGGAGACGTAATGTGTTAGATCGGCCGCGCGTGACACACAGAATTAAAATCTGAAAACCCTCTATCTCGGATCTTTCAGCCTGGTTAGTCGATATTGGCATTCGACTTGCTCTGACTGTTTCAGCGAGCCGCATGAGACGGCTGTTTCTCAACAACAATAATGAACAGAGGCATCACATGAGCCAATTCAAAGCTGTCGATTTCTCCCTGGCAGGCAAAGTCGCCCTGGTGACGGGTGCCGGTCGAGGCATTGGTCAAGGCATCGCACTGAGCCTGGCCCACGCTGGCGCTGATCTGGTACTCGCCGACTACGACATCAATATCGCCGAAGAGGCGGCTGCCAATGTTCGCGAGCTGGGTCGACGTGCGGTCGCCGTGCAAGTGGATGTCAGCCAGGCCGAAAGTGTTGCCAGCATGATCGAGCACGTCAGGTCGGCGTTTGGCCGCTTGGACGTCGCCGTCAACAATGCGGGCGTAGTCAGCCTCGGCCGGGTCGATGAGTTAGCGGTCAGCGAGTGGGACCGCATCATGAATATCAATGCGCGTGGCGTCTTCTTGTGCTGCCAGGCCGAACTCAAGCTGATGCGCGAGCACAATTTCGGCCGCATCATCAACCTGGCCTCGATTGCCGGCAAAGTCGGTTTCCCGGACCTCTCCCACTACAGCGCCTCCAAGTTCGCCGTGATCGGTTTTACCAACGCCTTTGCCAAGGAAGTTGCCCGCGAAGGCATCACGGTTAACGCCCTTTGCCCAGGTGTCGTGGGCACCGGCATGTGGCGCGGTGATGAGGGACTTTCCGCACGCTGGGCGCAACCGGGCGAAACCGAAGTGCAATCCTGGGAGCGGCATCAGTCCAGCCTGTTGCCCCAAGGGGAGGCGCAAACCGTGGAAGACATGGGCCAACTGGCGGTTTACCTGGCCTGTGCACCCCATGTCACCGGCCAGGCAATTGCCGTCGACGGCGGCTTCTCGCTTTAGTTGAAACCGCGGGCCAGCCCTGGCCCGTCAAGCACCCATTGAAGATACGTCCCCGGAGCGCTCGCCCAGGGAAACGGATAAGGCTTGCCTGCAGTTTGGTTCACCTCTGCGGGCGCACTGATCGAAACAGGAGAACATAATGACAAATACAGTTCTGGCTAAACGTTCCGTTGGCACCGACGTTATCAACTACGACGCCATTGTGATCGGCGCAGGTTTCGGCGGCATTTACATGCTCAAGAAGTTGCGCGATGAATTGGGCTTGAAAGTGCGCGCCTTCGATAAGGCCGGTGGCATCGGCGGTACCTGGTTCTGGAATCGCTACCCCGGCGCGTTATCCGACAGTGAATCGTTTGTCTATTGCTTCTCCTGGGACCGCGAACTGTGCCAGGAATGGGACATCACCACACGCTACCTGACCCAGCCGCAGATCCTGTCCTACCTGAACCACGCAGTGGATCGCCACGACTTGCGCCGCGACATCCAGCTTGAAACAGGGATTACCGCCGCCGTGTTCGACGAGCAGAGCAGCCGCTGGTTGATCACGGCCGATGACGGTCATCAATACAGCGCCAAGTACCTGGTGACGGCGCTGGGCCTGTTGTCGGCAACGAATGTACCCAAGATCAAAGGCCTCGATCAATTCAAGGGGCACATGTATCACACCGCCAACTGGCCGGCAGATGCTGTGCTGGAAGGCAAACGCGTGGGTGTGATCGGCACGGGTTCGACGGGTTGCCAGGTCATCACCGCGCTCGCACCGACCGTCGGCCACCTGACCGTGTTCCAGCGCTCTGCGCAATACACCGTGCCGGTGGGCAACGGTCCGGTCAGTCGCGACTACGTCGAAGACATCAAACGTAACTATGACGCAATCTGGAAGGAGGTGCGTTCGTCGCGCTTGGCGTTCGGCTTCCCAGAAAGCGACATTCCGACCATGAGTGTGGATGCTGCTGAACGCAAAGCCATCTTCCAACGCGCCTGGGAAGGTGGCGGCGGTTTCCGCTACATGTTCCAGACCTTCAACGATATCGCCACCAGTGAAGAGGCCAATATCGAGGCGCAAAACTTCGTCCGCGAGAAAATCGCCGAGATCGTCACCGACCCGGAAACCGCACGCAAGCTAATGCCCCGCGACCTGTACGCCAAGCGCCCGCTTTGCGACAGCGGCTACTACGCCACCTTCAATCGGGCCAATGTGTCGCTGGTCGACGTCAAGGCCAACCCGATTGACGAGATCACTGCCAAGGGCATTCGTACGGCAGATGGCGTCGAGCACGAGCTTGATGTGCTGGTGTTTGCCACCGGTTTTGACGCCGTAGACGGTAATTACAAGCGCATCGATATTCGCGCCGCGATAACGTCTCGATGAAGGATCACTGGGCTGACGGCCCATCGAGCTACCTGTCGGTGGCCACCACCAAATTCCCGAATATGTTCATGATCCTGGGGCCTAACGGTCCGTTTACCAATCTTCCGCCGACGATTGAAACCGAAGTGGAGTGGGTCTCCGACCTGGTCGGGTTCATGGAGCAGAACGAGTTGGCCTGCGTGGAACCATCTGCGCAAAGCGAGCAGGAATGGGGCAAGACCTGCCAGGACATTGCCGATCAGACGCTGTTCGCCAAGACCGACTCGTGGATCTTCGGCGCCAACATCCCAGGTAAAAGCAACAAAGTTTATTTCTACATGGGTGGTTTGGGCGCGTTCAGCGAACAACTGGCAGCGGTCAAGAACGATGACTACCGGGGCTTCAAATTTAAGGCCGTGAGTATTGATCTGGCGCAATCGCGCCGCGCTACGGAGCTCCTGAAATGAAGTTGAACAACCCTCGACTCTTGCGTCACCAAGCCTATATCGACGGTGAGTGGCTAGCCGCCGACAACGAAAGCACTATCACCGTGGTCAATCCATCGACGGGGGTGACCGTCGGCCAGGTGCCGCGCATGGGCAAGGCTGAAACACGCCGTGCTATCGAAGCGGCCGAGCGCGCGCTGCCGGCCTGGCGTGAGCTTTCTGCCAAGTCCCGCGCCAATGCGTTACGACGTTGGTACGACTTGATTATCGAAAATCAGCACGATCTGGCTCACATCATGACCCTGGAGCAGGGCAAGCCGCTGCCTGAAGCGCTGGGTGAAATTGTCTTCGGCGCGTCCTATATCGAGTGGTATGCGGAGGAGGCGAAGCGGGTCTACGGCGATATTATTCCGGGCGCAACGGACAAACGCTTGCTGGTCATCAAACAGCCCGTGGGTGTTTGCGCCGCCATTACGCCGTGGAATTTCCCCAGCGCAATGATTACCCGCAAAGCAGGGCCGGCGCTGGCCGCCGGTTGCACCATGGTCATCAAGCCGGCCTCCCAGACGCCGTTCTCGGCGTTGGCGCTGGTGTACCTCGCCGAACAAGCGGGCATTCCCAAGGGAGTGCTGTCGGTGGTCACGGGCGCAGCTGCAGAGATTGCCGAAGAGCTGACCGGCAACCCGGTCGTGCGCAAAATTTCCTTCACGGGGTCCACCGAGATCGGGCGCCAGATCATGGGGAAATGTGCTCACGACATCAAGAAAGTCTCCTTGGAGCTTGGCGGCAACGCGCCCTTTATCGTGTTCGAAGATGCCAATCTGGATGCTGCCGTTGAGGGCGCACTCGCTTCGAAGTTTCGTAATGCCGGGCAGACCTGCGTCTGCGCCAATCGCCTGTATGTGCATGACAAAGTGTACGACGCCTTCGTCGACAAACTCGCTTCAGCGGTGGGTGCTCTGAAGATTGGCGATGGTTTTACCGATGGCGTCACGCTCGGCCCGCTGATCGATGGCAAGGCCGTCGCCAAGGTGCGCGAGCATATCGAGGATGCCTTGGCCAAAGGTGCCAAGGTGGTCCAGGGCGGCGGTGCGCATGCCCAGGGCGCCAATTTCTTTGAGCCCACCATCCTGGTGGACGTGCCGGACACCGCTCGGGTCGCCAAGGAAGAAACCTTCGGGCCATTGGCGCCGATCTTCCGCTTCTTCGATGACGCCGAAGTCATCGCTAAAGCCAACGACACCGAATTCGGCCTGGCGGCGTATTTCTACACCGCAAACCTGAGCCGGGTGTTCCGTTTGGGGGAAGCGCTGGAGTACGGGATCGTCGGGGTCAACACCGGGATTATCAGTTCCGAAGCCGCACCGTTTGGTGGGGTGAAGGCATCGGGTGTCGGCCGGGAAGGCTCCAAATACGGGCTGGAGGATTACCTGGAGATCAAATACCTGTGCCTGGCCGGCATTTGAGCCGTAGCTGCCCACTTTTCAACTGATTGCTTTCTTGAGTGACCGCAGGAGCGTTGCCCTGCGGTCCAGTCAACGCTGTGTCGTAAACATAAAAACAATAGGGTAAATCGACATGAACATCGCTTGGAAATTGCCGATGGGGCTCGGGCTCCTGTCATGCATCGCCGTGCATGCATCCGCCGCCGACGATTCCTCGAAATGGGGCACCGGAGATTGGGGAGGGGTACGCAGTGAGCTGCTGGAGCAGGGTGTTGACGTGATCGTCGGTTACGTCGGCGAAGCCGCCACCAATGTTCACGGGGGTTATGACCATGACCGCACTGCGCGCTACACCGCGCAATGGGCACTGGGCACTCACCTGGACCTGCAAAAATTGCTGGGCTGGAAGGACGCCGAGTTTCAACTGCTGGTAACTGAACGCAATGGCAACAACCTCTCCAACGAGCGCGTTTCTGATCCCCGCGCGCCGCAACTAAGTTCGGTGCAAGAGGTGTGGGGCAGGGGGCAGACCTGGCGCCTGACCCAGATGTGGTACCGCCAGAAATTTTTCGACAGCGCCCTGGATCTCAAATTTGGCCGCGTGGGCGTCAACGAAGACTTCGCCAGCTTCCCATGCGACTTCCAGAGCCTGTCTTTTTGCAGTGCACCTATCGGAAACGTCGCCGGTGATGTCTGGTACAGCGGGCCTGTGAGCCAGTGGGGCGGGCGGGTGCGCTATAACCTCGATGAACGCTGGGCGGTGCAGGTCGGGGTGTATGAGCAGAACCCGTCGAACCTCAGTACCGGCAACGGCTTCAAGCTCAGTGGCAGTGGTACCAAAGGCGCATTGGTGCCGGTGGAGGTTATCTGGAAGCCAACAGTTGGCAAAGCAGCCTTACCAGGTGAATACCGGCTGGGTTACTACCACAGCAGTGCCAGCGCCAACGATCTGTACGACGACGTCAACGGTAACCCGCAGGTGTTGACCGGCCAGGCGCCGAAGTCGCGCAGCAGCAAACATGGCGCCTGGATCATTGGCCAACAGCAGCTCACTGCCCACAACGGCGACGCCTCACGCGGCCTGAGCGTGTTTGCCAGCCTGACCATGCACGACAAGGCTACCAGCGGCATCGAGAGTTTCCAGAATATCGGTGCGGTCTACAAAGGCCCGTTTGATGGGCGGCCCAAAGACGACATCGGCTTGGGCATCGCACGCCTGAAGGTCAACGACGACGTCACCAAGCGCCAGCGCCTGATCAATGACAGCACGGGCATCAGCGACTACGACGATCCGCAGTACGTTCCAGTGCAGCACAGCGAATACAACATCGAACTCAATTACGGCGTACACGCGACCAACTGGCTAACCGTGCGCCCGAACGTGCAGTACGTGCGCAATCCAGGCGGAGTCTACGAGGTGGACAATGCCTGGGTTGCCGGTGTGAAGCTCCAGGCGAGCTTTTGAGCCAGGGCAGGTGTGTGAGCAGTCTTTAACCCCCATCACGAATAAGAAGGAACACCAGTATGAGTAAGTCCTTGGGAAAAGTTGCTTTTGTAACCGGTGCCGGTCAAGGGATCGGAGAGGCCATTGCATTGCGCTTGGCGGCAGATGGTTTCGCCGTAGCCTGCGCCGATATGAATCTTGAAACAGCCGATCAGGTGGCTGAAAACATCAGGAAAACGGGCGGAAAAGCCCTGGCGATCAAGGTCGATGTTGCCGATCGTGAGGATGTATTCAAGGCCGTGCAGGCAGCGGTGGATGGCTTGGGTGACCTGCATGTGGTCATCAATAACGCAGGCATTGCGCCAATTGCTCCAATCGAAGCGATTACGCCAGAGATCTATCGGCGAACGTTCGACATCAACGTGGGTGGTGTTCTCTGGGGCATACAGGCGGCAGTAAACGCGTTCAAGGCGTTGGGTCACGGCGGCAAAATCATCAGTGCTTCGTCGCAGGCGGGTCATATCGGCAATCCCGATCTGGCAGTGTACGGCGGGACCAAGTTTGCCGTGCGTGGCATCACCCAGACAGCGGCCCGGGAATTGGCTCACCTGGGTATTACGGTAAACGCCTACTGCCCTGGCATCGTGAATACTCCGATGATGCGCAAGGTCGCCCAGGACGTGGCCGATAACGCCAATCAAAGCATTGAATGGGGGATGGAACAATTTGCCCAACACATCACCTTGAAGCGACTTTCCCAGCCCGAAGACGTGGCGGCCTGCGTTTCGTTCCTGTCCGGTCCTGACTCCGACTACATGACCGGTCAGGCGGTGATCATTGATGGCGGCATGGTATTTAACTGATTCGTCATCAGCGCAGAAGAATGCTCAAGTGTGTACGCGTTGAGCGTTTTGCGCATGCGACGTGAGAGAATGAGATGACTATTACCAAAGGCATTGCATCACCGGCCAAATTTCTGGTCCAGGCCGATGCGTTGGCGGATTTAGCGGCACATGGCAAAGTCTTCGGAGCCAATGCCTATTTGATCTGCGATCAATTTATCGTCGGTCGGGTTCATGAGAAAGCGATGCCGGGGTTCAAGAACGCACAACGCGCCGAGTTGGCCGTGTTTGGCGGGCAGTGTTCCGACAGTGAAATCAACAGGCACGTGGAAGCGGCGCGTGGGGCTGATTATGTCGTCGGGATCGGTGGCGGAAAAACCCTGGATACAGCCAAGGCGGCTGCACACTTCCTGGAAAAACCCGTGTTGATCCTGCCCACGTTAGCCTCCACGGATGCGCCCTGTACGGCGATTTCAGTGATTTACAACGACGACGATACGTTTAATCGCTACTTGTTTTTATCCAGAAATCCGGACGTTGTCTTAGCCGACACACGCATTCTGGCGGAACAACCCCCGCGGTTTTTTGCAGCGGGCGTGGGTGACGGCTTGGCCACGTATTTCGAGGCCCGCGCGTGTTTTGCTGCGCAACGCGACAATCTGATCCTGGGCAATGACGGCAAGATGCTAAAACCCACATTGATCGGGTTTGCGATTGCCCAAACGTGCTACGAAACCATCAAAAAATATTCGGCCCAGGCGGCATTCGCGGTGCAGAAGAAAGCCATTACTGCCGCCCTGGAGAATACGATTGAAGCCACCATCTACATGTCCGCTGTCGGGGCTGAGTCGGGAGGTTGTGCCGCTGCGCATGCGATCCATAACGGGATGACCAGTGTGCATGATCTGCACAGCGCACAGCACGGAGAAAAGGTCGTGTTCGGCCTGTTCACCCAGCTCGTGATGGAAGCTGCGTCTATGGCTGAGATTGAGGAGGTGGTGGATATTGCGATGGCAGTCGGTTTGCCACTGACGCTTGAAGACTTGGGGCTCAAACACTTCAAGGAAGCGGAGTGGAGAAAAGTGGCCGAGTTGGCCTGCGATAAAAACGACACGATGCACAACATGCCTTTCACGGTGACGCCGGACCTGGTGTATGACGCGATCGTGGCGACTGACGCATTGTTGCATGGGTTCAAGAAACAAAAGGCAGTGCACTAGCCACTTGATTGGGTACCCGTTTTTAGGCGTCCATAGCGCTCAAACGGGTTGGCGCCGTCAATCGTTCAAACGGATTGGCGGCGCCTTTTTTTTTGCACGGAACTTACGGTTGCCAGTATTACCTGGCCTGAGAACGCGTGGTCGACATCCCAGCCGGTCGCTCCAGACCGGCTCAAGCCAGCACGTCGGCAAGGGATTCGGCGATCAGTTGATAGGATCGGCAGCGAGCCTTGGCGTCATAAATACGCGCATCAATGATGATTTCATCCACCTGGGTCGTTGTAATGAACTGGCGTAACCAACTGCTGACGTCGTCCGGGTCACCTGTCGCCGTGCACAGCATCGCCTGATTGAGCGTGTGCCGATCAATGTTCGTAAGCGTATCCATATAACCCTCCGAGGGGTGGGGTAACGGGCCTGCTTTCCCGGCGTACAGGTTGCACACCCACTGTCGGTGAGAGCTCGCGATGTAATCGGCCTCGGCCCGTGAGGGGGCAGCGAAGACATTGACGCCTGCGATCACATAAGGCTGCTTGAGCGTCGCTGATGGGCGAAACGAAGTGCGGTAGTGCGTAATCGCATCCATCAAGAAGCGCGGCGCGAAATGCGAGGCGAATGCGTAGGGCAACCCCTGCTTTGCGGCAAGGTCTGCGCTGTTCATGCTCGAGCCCAGGAGCCAGAGTGGTACGTCGTGGGTTCCGGGAATCGCCCGGACCGGCTGATGCCCGTTGTCTGCCAGATAGTCCTGCAAGTGTTGAATATCCTGCGCGAAGTCCCGTTCCGATGCGTCACCGCGCAAGGCGCGGATCGCCGCCCCGGCTGAACCCGGTGCTCTACCGATACCCAGGTCGATGCGGCCAGGGAACAACGTGGCCAATGTGCCGAACTGCTCGGCCACCATCAACGGGGAGTGGTTGGGTAGCATGATGCCGCCGGAGCCCACGCGCAGGGTGCGGGTGGCCGCCGCCAGATGCTGGATGAGCAGGGTGGTGGCCGAAGACGCGATGCCCGGCAGGTCGTGATGCTCGGCGACCCAATATCGTTTGTAACCATAGGCTTCCACATGTCGCGCCAGTGCGACCGCGTCATCCAGCGTGTCGGTGAAGGTTTTACCCTCGCCAATCATCATGAGGTCAAGCACAGAGAGGGCAGTCATTGCAGACTCCTTTTTCATATCAGGTGGAGAGGGTATTACAGCGATGAAAAGTCCGACCAATGCGGATGACGCTCCAGGCGACGATCAATATTGCGAAAGGTCGCCAGGCAGCGTTGCAGTTTCAGGTAAATATCGCCGCCGTAGTCCCAGCCGAGCACGCCAATGCTGCCTGTGTATCCGACGCTGTTCAGCGCCGCGACCACGGCGAAGTTGTCCAACTCTCCACGGTCAACCGGCTCCATGGTGGCCACGCCACCCCAGCCCAGTTCGCTGAGCGCGCTGCCTGAAAGTACGACTTGCATCAACCAGGGTTGCATGGCTTCAAGACGCTGCTGAAGTTCGCCTTCCTGACTGGCGTACCAGTGATAGCCGTTGAACGATGCACCCAGGCGCGGGTGAGCAAAGTACTCGCAGATCTGCACCACTTGAGCCGTGGTCTGGGTGACGTGGTGAAGATGAGGATACAGAGCGATTCTTAAACCGCGCCGTTCTGCGATGGGCAGCAGCGACTCGATGAACCGCATGATGGCCGTGCTTCCGTTGACTGAGGTCTGGATCGCCAGCTCGATGAGTTCGACCCCTTCGACGCTTTCGATGATGCGCCGAATAAGGTGATCATTGCGGCCTTCGTGCAGCACCAGGTACAGGCCTTCGACGCGCAGGCCGTGCTGTTCACCAACGCGCGGCAGCAGGCGCAGGTCGGTCAGCGGCGTGCCGCCCCAGGCCGAAACAGTGAGACCGTCATAACCGAGTTCGGCGAGCATTTCGCACTGTGACTGAAAGGCATAAACGCCCATTGAAGAGTAAAAAAATGAATCGAGTGCATGGACACGATGGGCCACGGTCTATCTCCTCGCCTAGCGTGGCGTCTCGGTCAATAGGGCCCATTCAGGGTGTGCGGCCAGGCGTTGCTCCATGGAGCGATATGCCGTGGCTGAACGGCGCAGGTTGCCGTAGACGTCGCCTCCCATACTTTGCCATCCCAGCACGCCGACACGACCCGTAAAGCCGCGGCGTTCCAGGGCGCCTAGCAGGACGAAATTATCCATCTCGCCTTCATCAAGCGTTTCGATGGTCGCCAGCCCGCCCCAACCCAACGGAGAACGTCGTGTTCCGGCAATGTTCACGTGCTGGAGCCAAGGCCACATCGCATCAAGGCGTTGTTCCAAGGCTTGTTCTTCAGTGGCGTACCAGTGATAACCGTTGAACACGATATTGAGCAGGGGATGGTTGAATTCCCGGCACAGTGCGACGGCTTCCGAGGTCGTTTGCATGCCGTAGCGTGCGTGCGGATAAAGGTTGATGTGCAGGCCTCTGCGCTCACAGATAGGCAACAGGCGCTCAAGCATGCGGCGGTCAAAGTTCGTGACTTCATCACCTGAATGCAGCGCCAGTTCAATGGTGGTGCAACCCTCAATGCTCTCGAAAACCTGGATCACGAACGATTCGAGGCCCTTGCGGTAGATCAAGTAGACCGCGCCTACGTCAAGGCCCCAGGTCGGTTTGACTTGGGGAATCGACTTCAGGTCTTGGCTCCACGCAGACATCGTCAAGCCTTGATAACCATGCTCGGCGAGCATTTCGCACTGTGCGGCCAGGGGATAGGTGCCCATGGCGGTCTGGAAGATGAAATCCATGTGGTGAAGGGCGTGTTTCATCGGGCGGCCTGCGTAGGTTGAGGGGCAACGGGGAGGGCGATGCTTGGAAAATGCGGAAGGAGGTATTCAGCCAGCTCATCGATGACTTCAGCGGCAGGGCGGCGTTGTGGTTTGAAGTGCAGGGCGACATGACCCACCCCCCGATCCTGCTGGCGTTTCCAGTGCTCTATCAGCGCATTACGCCCGGCGCGCAGCACGCGTCCCACCTCAACGGGATGGTTCGGATCGCGATCCAGATCAAACAACGTGCCGTAGCCGTAGGGCTTGTGCACCTCGTTGCCACAGACGGCACGCCAGCGCTCGATCACCTGGGGAATCAACGCAGGGTTGGAGGTGTAGGAAAGAATCCCGTCAGTGTGCTTACCGATCCACTCCAGCGACTGACCCGCGTGGCCGACGATAAGGGTGGGCAAGCGCGCGCCGACGGGTTTGGGGATCAGGTCAATTTCACCGTTCAACTGGCCATAAAAACGCGACGTATGCTTTGCCCAATGGCTTTGCGTGGTTGCGCGGATGATGCCCAGTGCATCACGGAAGCGGTCGGCACGGTTGTCAAAATCCAGCCCGAAAGCCGGGTATTCGATCGGCCGGTCACCGGTGGCCAACCCCAGAATGAATCGCCCGCCCAGCAGCTGGTCCACGCTCGCGGCCTGCTTGGCAACAATCAGTGGATCGCGCAACGGCAAGACGATACCCGCCGTGCCAATCGCAATTCGCGTGGTCACGGCAGCCAGGTAGCCTGCATAAACCAGAGGATCGAGGATCTGGCCGACGTCCCCAAAGTTGGGGTCATAGAACGGCACGTCGCGCAGCCAGATCGCGGAAAATCCGGCTTCGTCTACGCGTTGAGCCATCTGCGCGTGATCCTGCAAGGTGGGGCCCGGGCTGTTGGGGTAGCTTTCCAGCGGGGCAATGAAACCGAAGGTCAAATGCCCCGGTTTGAATACGCGGGCATAGCCAGGGTGTTGCTGAAGCTCCTGGGCGATTGCGCGCGCGCGAGGTTGGGAGGTCATCGGGGTACGCTCGTATTAGCGGATGGCGGTGACGTTGAAGGCGAGAAGCACTCATAAAGTCACGATGGAGGGGACTATAGGCGCTATGATTTGAAAGAAAAACAAGATGAAATTCCGATCATTTGTGAAAATAAAGCTCAAATAGGCGAGGCTGTTCATGGATCATTTCGGCGCGCTCAGCGCATTCGTTCAGGCGGCGCAGACCCGCAGCTTTACTGAGGCCGGGCGCAGGATCGGGGTGTCTTCCTCGGCCGTTGGCAAGGCCGTCGCGCGGCTTGAGGAAGAGTTGGGCGTGCGGCTATTTCATCGCTCCACGCGGGCGATTACCTTGACGGCCGAGGGCAGTCTTTTTCTGGAGCGTTGCCAGCGGATTTTTGCTGAATATGAAGTCGCCAAGCGAGAGCTCACGCAGGCTGCAGGCAACCCCCAGGGCAAGTTACGCCTCGGTTTGCCACAGCTCGGCATGCGGTTGATGCCTCATTTGATTGCGTTTCAGCAAGCGTATCCAGAAGTGGAATTGGAGCTGGAGTTCAGTGATCGCTTGGTCAATGTGATCGAGGAGGGCTTCGATGCGGTGATGCGCATCGGCGAAGTCGACGATTCCCGACTGATGATGCGTAAGCTCAATGGCTACAGTCACCGGTTGGTCGCATCACCAGACTACCTTTCGCGTCGGGGTGTACCTTTGCGCCCGGCGGACCTTTCTAGTCATGCTTGCCTGCGGTACCGCTATCCCACCAGCGGTAAGCTTGATCCCTGGCCGCTGGTGACGAAGAAAGGGCAAGACACGCTGGAGCTGGGGCAATCGGCGACGTCCAACGCGATTGAAGCATTGCTGGCAATGGCGCAAGCGGGACAGGGTATCGCCTGCCTGCCTGACTTTTTTATCGAGGACTCCATCGCGGCAGGGCGCTTGGTACCGGTGTTGGACCGGTATATCAGTGATCACCGCACGTTCAGCATCCTGTGGCCGTCCAGCCGACAGCCGCTGCCCAAGATCAAGGCGTTTGTCAGCTTCATGGTGTCACGCCTGACGTGAGCGCCGGCCCCAAACGCAGCTGCCGGCGCACTGGGTTCGCAGGGCGCCGGCAGCTGTCACGTGTGGGCTCAATCAAGCAATATTGGATGGCTTGGCCGCGAAGGCGCCTTCACCCAGCAATGCAACGACCAGTGCGGTCATGCTCAGGTAGATTGGATATTCCCAGCCGCCATTGGCGTTGCTGAAGCTCCAGCCGTTGCCGAAGTGCACGGTCGCCGCGACGAACAGCTGAACCACTGCCAGTGCGGCTACCCAGCGTGCATAGACACCTAATACCAGCATCAAGCCGCCGATCACTTCGAAAGCCATGACCGGATAGGCCAGGAAGCCTGGAAAACCGATGGACTCGAAAAAGCCTGCAGTGCCCGCCGGGGTGAATACCAGCACTTTGGTCAAGCCGTGGGCGATGAACATGATGCCCAGCGCCAAGCGCATGACGAGTGCAGCGTAGGGTGCAGTGCGAGAGTCAATCATGGTGTAGCTCCTTTTATTTAGTTGGGAAGGGACAGCGTGTGGCTCAGCCATTGAGAAAAGTCGGCCAGTTCGTCACCGATAATCTCGTGGGCCATGGTGTAGAAATGGGTTTCGTGCTTGACGCCGATGCGATCCAGCCAGGCATCTGCCTCGTTCGCCCAGTCCACCGGCAGGACGGCGTCCTGGTGACCGTGGGCGATGAAGGCCGTGACCGACTTGAGGCGCTCGGCTGAAGCGATCCTTGGGGCAATCTCGCGCAGCATGCGGCGCTCAGTATTGCAAAGCCCGTCACCAGCTCCGGCTCGGTGACGCCCAGGCTCGCACTCATGATGCCGCCCTGGCTGAAACCTGCGATCACGGTCGGCAGGGCGGGCAGCGCTTCGATAAATCGCTGCAACAGCTGGTGGCTGGATTCCGCCTGTTCCTGGTTGAAGGACGGACCGTTGCTGGTGAAGTTCACCTGATACCAGGCAAAGCCTTGCGGGCCGACCTGCAAGGGGGCGCGAACCAGAATGACTTCCAACTCTTCAGGAAGCGATTCGGCCAAGGCAGCAAGATTGCCCTCGTTCGAGCCCACACCATGCAGCAGGATGAGGCGGCCTTGGGGGGAGAAGGTGCTGCAGCCTTTGCGGAAAAACAGACCGGTTTGTGGTTCGCGGGCTGCATCGGAAAATGTAGTGTCACGCATGGTCGATAGTGCCTTGAGTCAGTTGAATAGGTCCGTGTCCATTGGACGGGGCCGAGGTGAACAAGTAGCTGTCCATTGCCAGCACGCCGTAGGTCACGCCACCCTCCAATACCTGCGTCTCGTAGCCTTCCCCGGCTGCGCCCAGAGCGATCAGCAAGGGCAGAAAGTGTTCATCGGTGGGGTGAGCCCGCTCAGCCGATGGCGCATAGTGCTTGAAGTCCAGCAATTGCTCGGTGTTACCGTCGTGCAGGGTTTTAGCGGTCCACGCGGCGAACGCGTCGACGTAGGTGGCGCTCTCGCGGGTGGCTCCGCGGAACTCGTACAAGTTGTGAGTCAGGCTGCCTGACGCGACGATCAATACATTCATATCCCGCAGCGGCTTGAGTGCATCGCCCAGCTTCCAGGCCTGATGGGTGTCAAGACTGGCGGGCATGGAGACCTGGACCACCGGAATATCTGCCTCGGGTGCCAGGTACAACAGCGGTACCCAGGCGCCATGGTCCAGGCCGCGTTGAGCGTCTAGTCGTGACTGCCAGCCGGCTGCCTGCAACAGGTCTACGATATGCCCAGCCAGGGCGGGCGCGCCGGTGCGGGATAGCTCAGTTGATACAGTGCGTCGGGAAACCCTCCAAAATCATGGATGGTCGCAGGCGCGGTGCTCGCGGTGACAACGACTTCGCCGCGCGTCATCCAATGCGGAGAGAGGACGACGATGGCGTCAGGTCGTGGCAGCTCGCGACCGACTTGAGCCAGGCGGGGACCCGCCAGGCCAGGCTCGATCGCGAACATTGGAGCACCATGAGACACAAACAACAGGGGAAACGGGGTGTTCATGGTGGAATGCTCCGAAGGAGTTACTTGTTAAGGCAGCCAGGGTGGATGTGCCACGTTGGTGCTTGTTTCGACGGGATCAGTTTATAGGTTGTGAATCTGAGATAAATAAGGCCGAATGTGATGGATAGTTCCAATAAGTGAGACAGTCATGGACAGAGCGTTGGAGATGCAGGTGTTCTGCACGGTGGTCGATAAAGGTACTTTTGTAGGCGCGGCCGAACCGCTCGAAATGTCCAAGGCCGCTATCTCGCGGTATGTGAGTGCCCTTGAGGAACGATTGGGCGCGCGGCTGCTGCATCGCACCACACGCAAGCTTTCGCTGACCGAGGAGGGTCGGCAGTTCTACCATCAGGCACGTGAGGTACTGGCCCTGATGGATCAGGCAGAGGAGGCTGTATCGTCCGCAGCGCCGGAACCCAGTGGTGTTTTACGAGTAAATGCGCCGGTCAGTTTCGGCGTTCTGCACCTTGCGCCGCTGTGGGGAGCGTTCATGAACGCCCACCCGAACGTGGAGTTGGATATCAGCTTGAATGACCGTTTGGTGGACTTGGTGGATGAGGGCTTCGACGCAGCGATACGCATTGCGCGCATGGAGAATTCATCCCTGGTGGGGCGGCGGCTGGCTGGCACGCGAATGTGCTTGTGTGCATCCCCTGATTATCTGGTAAGTCATCCGCCGCTCCGCACCCTGGCGGACCTGGCTGAACATCGCGTCATTGCCTATACCAACTTTGCGACTGGGAATGAATGGCTGTTCGACGGGCCCGACGGTCGCGTAAGCGTGCGCACCCGCTCGAGCGTGCGCTGCAACAATGGCGATACGTGCCGCAGTATCGCCCTTGCCGGCGGCGGCATTGCCCTACAGCCGAGCTTTATGGTCGGAGAGGATTTACGCAGCGGAGCCCTGGTGGAAATCCTGCCTGAATACCGCTCCATCGAGTTGGGCATTTACGTGGTTTATCCCACTCGCAAGCACGTGGCAAGCAAGGTGCGGGCGCTGATCAGCTTCCTGACTGAACGTTTTGCCCATCCCGAATGGGAGCGTTAGCGCTTTTAGCCGCACGCATCAGGATCGTTGCAAAAAGTTGTGTAGGTCAGCGGCGAATTTCTGCGGGTTCTTGAACGCCAGAAAGTGGTCGCCCTGTTCAGTCTTGTCGTACACAAACAGTACCGAGTCACTGATCACTGAGTTCATCCACTTCATATTCACGTAGGAATCGATCATGCGTTCCGGCGAGGTGGTGAACGCGCCGGCATCCAGTCGTTGTTGTTCCGTCCAATCAGCGTGACAATAAATCGAAGGTGCCTGGTCGATGATGCTCAAGGTGCGAATACCTTGTGTACCGAACAGATCAATGTAGGCCCACATGACCGAGGCCCCCATCGACCACCCGCAATAGTGCGCATGTGGCACGCCCAGATGTTTGGCAAACTCTTTTACGTCCATGGCATAACGGGAAATGCGATTGCCCGACGCCGTTTTCTCGGAGAATCCCTGGTTGCGAACATCCAACACGTAGACGTGATAGTGATTGCTGAGGATGTGCATGAGGTGGAAATACATCGCACCGTTTGCCGACCAGCCCGGGATGAAAATCAATGGCTGCCCTGCACCTGCTTCCCAGTAAGCCAGATTTACACGGTCACTGGTTCTGAAGCTGCTGACTTTAAGGTCGGGAAAGTCCGAAGCGCGGAATGCCTGGTCAATGATTTCGTGGGGAAAGTAAAAGTCTTCGCCGAGCATGGCCGGGAGCGATTGATTGATTAGGGGATACTTCACGGTCCAATCCTGTGTCGATTCAAATAACGTTCGAGCGACGATTTCCGGTACCGGCTGTAAGTTGGCCGTCCCCGATACCGTCAACTCGCTGCCAAGCAAAGATAGAGCTTGGACAGTTCGAGGATAAATACCCAAAATGCCGTCACTGACTTACGCCCTGACTGAATCAAGTTCCCAAGGCTGGGTAACTGAAACGCTATCGACCCTGGCAATCGCCGTAATTTGCGCAGTTGCATTCGTCTTGATTGAGCGACGCGTAAAGGCCCCTATGCTGCCAAGTCGACTGGCCCGAAACAGAATTCTGGCAACCACTGCATTGGCAGGTGCCGCCATCAATTTCACCTTCTACGGCACTGTGTTCATATTCAGCATCTACTTCCAGTCATTCCTGCATTACGACGCTTTCAGAACTGGGCTGGCGTTCATACCGCTCACGGCAGTGCTGACTATTTCCACGATGATCTCGTCCCGGATCGCCAGGCGCGTCAGCGCACAGCGCATCATTACTATAGGTTTCCTGATTCAGGCAGTCGGCTTTGTGGCGTTGGCGCGCGTCACCCCTGAGACATCGCTTTGGTACCTGGATATTGCCCTGATGGTAGTGGGTATTGGCAGTGCATCGTCTGTGCCTTCGATTACGAACTCGATGCTGTCATCGGTTTCATCGCATGACGCCGGCATGGCGTCGGGACTGATGGCGTCGGCCAGACAGTTGGGCGGCGTGATCGGTGTGGCAGTGTTCGGGGCCATGATCACCAGCACCGAACCTGCTCCCATCAACTCAAATTAACAGGAGTTCCTATGACACCCCCCACCGGTTCTAATGACAAACTCAGTGCGCAACTGTAATGACAACAACAGCTTGAGCGCGCCCAGAAGGAGGAGGGGGAAGGGGAAAGGGTATTGCGGTCGATGGCGGAGAGTTCCAGGAGCAACTCTGCGGCGGTCTTGTTGCCAAAGAGTTAGCAATGTCCCCGCATGCCTGGATTAACCTGACACACGGGCCCGCAGCTTAAACAAACTGCAAAACGTCGTTCACGGCCTTGCGCGGTTTTTGTGGCCAGTTGGCCAAGCCGGGGTAGCCAACGGTGATTAACATCACGGGCACATCTTCATCCGACAGGCCAAACTCTTTGGCGACTGCAGCCTGATCGAACCCGATCATCGGCGTCGATACTAAACCCTGGCCCTTGGCGGCCAACATCAGGGTCATCGCGGCGAGCGAGCCAGAGCGGATTGCTTCGTCGCGCTGCTGCTGAGGATTCTCCTGGTACATGCTTTGAGCCGCACCCACCCACATGTCGTAGATCGATTGGTCAATGATCCCGGCATCCAGTGTCGGCTTCAATGCAGCAGGGAGGGTTGCATGCGGGTTCAGGGTGCCGCAGACAATAAATGTCACGGCGGCGTCCATGACCTTTTGCTGTCCGAATGCCAACGGCAACAAGCGCGCTTTGGCTTCGGTGCTGCGCAGGGCTAGAAACTTCCAGTTTTGCAGGTTGAAGGCGGAAGGGGCGTGGGTAGCCAGGTCAATCAGTTCGGCAATCTGGGCGTCCGTTAATGAACGTTCAATGTCGTAGCTGTTGGCGGAAATGCGGGACTTAATAACTTCGGCGATTACGGACATGGTGGTCTCTGTGTGGGATATCAATGCGCAGGACACGGCTGTCGCTCCTGAGCCTGCGCTTTGATTGAATTCAGCGGCTGAAGCCATCGAATGGGGTCATGTATACGGCGCCAAAGGGGTCGAGGCGCTTGCGGATTTCCGCGTCGGGTGTGCCGTAGACCACCAGGCTTTTGATCGAGCACAGCTCCAGGAAGCGCTGGCCGAAAGGCGCAAACGTGGTGTCTACGTGGCTCACCACGGCATCGACGTTATAACGCTCAAGGATGTGAACGGTGCTGTTGTCTTCATTGACGCTGTATTCGTAAACCAGTGTGCCCGGCTCAGCACGGGTGGCGGCAACGATGGTGGCGATCAGTGCCTTGAACTCAGCGAACTCTGCGGGTTTGACCGCGAGAGAGAACAGGCAGGAAATATGCGGATGCATGGTGGTTTTCTCCGGCAGATTTATAACGAATACCTGCACGGCAGCATTGCGGGTCTAGCCAATGCATGCGATGCAGGTCGTGGTCGTCAGGACTTTGCGGGTGCTTCCCCGAAAAGCTTGCCGGCGCCGGCCCAATCCGATGCGGCGACGTCTTCGAAAATCACGTAGATGTAATTGGCATCGGTACCAGTGTGTTTCACGATGCTTTCGGTGATATCTGCGGCAACAGCGGCTTTTTGCGCGTGTTCTTTACCTTCGAACCAGCTCACACGTATGACAGGCATGATGGTCTCCTTCTGGGTATGGATGATTGGGAGAAAGATGCGCGACGTAGGATCACGATCTGCACCGTTGCATTGCTGGAGTCCATCTTACTGTCGAGTATGCTGGCGATAAATGACCTGAAACTATAATCTGGGTAGATCAAAACTCTACAATTATCGAGCCGGCATGGTACCTATCGATTCGTTTCAAGGCGTCATCACCTTTGTCGTGGCGGCGCGCTCGACCAGTTTCACCCAGGCTGGCGAGCGCCTCGGCGTGTCAAAATCCGCCGTCGGCAAAGCCATTGCGCGCTTGGAAGAACGCCTGGGTACTCAGTTGTTTCATCGCACGACGCGCACATTTCCCTGACCGCGGACGGTGAGGCCTATTTCGTGGCGTGCTCCAGCGCCCTTGAAGAAATCGGTGCCGCCGAGAGCGGGTTGGGGCCCGGTGGTGGCGAGCCTTCCGGTCGCCTGCGAGTCGACATTCCCGTGGCGTTCGGGCGTCGGGTCGTGGCCCCGTTGCTGTTTGAGATCGCCAAAAAACACCCCGCTTTGCAACTGAACCTGACGTTCTCCGACCATCTGGTTGATCCCTTCGAAGAGGGCATCGATTTGCTGGTCCGCTTCGGAGAACTGCAAGACACCAGCGGCCTGGTGGCGCGGCGGCTGACCAGGCAACGCTGGGCGATATGTGCCGCCCCCGACTACCTGGCGCGGTTTGGCGTTCCGCAGACCCTGGAAGACCTGAGCCAGCACCGTTGCATCGTCGGCATCGACGCGGCCAGCCGCTGTCGTGGCGGGTCATGCAAGCGGGGCAGACCGTACGTTACGCGCCGCCGACAACCCATCAAATTGGCGACGGTGAAGCCATGATTCTCGCGGCAGTCGCCGGAACGGGCCTGTGCCAGATGCCACGCAGCCTGTTTCAGGACGATATCGAAGCCGGCAGGCTGGTGGAGGTTCTGCAAGTGTACGAACCAGAAGCTGTCGATGTGCATGCCGTCTGGCCAAAGGTGTCCCATCTGCGGCCGAAAGTCAGGTATGTGGTCGATGAGCTGGTGAAGCTGTGTGCGCATTGGCAGTGATGCAAACTGCCGCCACAGGGTTCGAAAATTTGGCCTGGACTACTTGGCACGCTGCGTACTGACAATGCCGTGTTCCAGCATCAATGCCGGAACCTGCACCGCCGCCTCCTCAGTCCAATAGTACAAGCGGGCCTGTTTCGCGATGATCCAGGCGAATGACAACTCCTCCCGCGCATCCGCCTCGAACTCCTCCGGTGTGAACACATGGACGTCAAGCGGGTGCATCACGCCGAACAGATGCCGACAGATCGATCGGCGTCGCGCTGACTTTGCCAGTGGTGTGCGCAGGATGACGAACAGGTCGAGGTCGCTGTCCTCGCGTGCGAGCCCGACCGCGTACGAGCCAAAGGTGCCGGCCGCGATGGGCTGGCACCCCTGGACGATGCGCGTGACGATGCGCTGAATGTCGGCGTCGCTGAGCATCAGGCGATCCCGTAGCTGACAATCAGCAGGATGTCGTTGAACTGCGAGGCGTCCAGGCGTGCATGCCCATTCAGCGTGCTGGCGATCGCGGCGCAATGCCGGACTCGGGCACGGTCAGCGAGTAGGAACCCGGTTGTCCTGATTGGCCCGTGACGACGCCAAGCGCCGCGACGGGGTCGCCGCCAGACGGAGGCGGCACCTGGTTGATCGACATGGCAACCGTGCTGCCGCCGGTTGGCCCGAACGTGGCGTTGGTGATCTGGGTGCCGGCGGGCGGCACCTCGGTCAGCATCAGGTTGATCGAAATATCGGTGATGGAAGCCGCGCCCAGATTGGAGAACGGGAAGACATTGGCCAACAGCGGCAACGTGAGCACCTGCTGCGTGGCCTCTGGGTCGGCGGGGTTGAAGAAGGCGTAGTAGGCGTCGCTGAAACTGCTGCGCACGCTCAGGAGAAACTGCCGCGGGCCCAACGGCTTGAGCGCCTGGCGTACCGCCTGGGGGTCTCCACCGGCCGCGCGCGCCGAATAGCGCAAGTGCAGGACGACGTCGGTAATGGTGGAGACATCGAAGCCGTTGTCGCGGGGATCGAGCTCCAGGGTCCATGTACTGATTGCACCTTGCCCTTCAAAGGGCAACCAGCGCTCGTCGTGCAGGTTGACCTCGAACAGGCCCGCATCGTCCTGGCCATGACTGGTGCTGATGCTGGCGGAGGCCGCCGGCAGGCTGGCCGCGAACGCCGGGGCCGCGGCCACATCCCGCGCCAGTGCCGGTGAGTACGGCGCAGTGGGCGGCTGCACGCGAACCTTGGCCTGGGCGAGCGTCAAGTTGGCGTTCACGCCACTGTAGGGCCCGGTGACGCACGGCACGGTGAGTGCCACCGAACGCAGCCGACGGAAATACTGTCCGGGGTGATCGCGATCGAACAGCGCTTCGTCCAGGGCGATATCGCAGATGCCCGTCTGCAGCAATTGCACCAGGGCCAGGGGTTGCACCATCGCCAGCGAGACATGCTTGACCAGCTCGATCTCGCGGGTATTGGCTTGCAGGTACCGGGCCTGCATCCGGCGCAAATCGAAGAGCAGGCTTTCCCCGGCCGTGAGCCCTTTGAGTTGGGTGTCCCAGTAACCGAACTGGACGAAGGCGTCCTGGCTGCCGAGTTCGTACTGATAGGCGGCCTGGGCCTGCCGGGCGAGGGCGAAGGCCAGCTGGTAGGCTTGGGTGTGCACCGTCGTGAGTTGCGTCAGCATCCAGCCGTACAGCTGCTCGTTGGTATATTTTTCATTGAGGAAGTCGCCAACGGCGCGGGCGTTGGCGATCTGCCGCGTCTGCAGGTTGACTTCGCTGTTGGTCATCGCCAGCCGCTCGTTGGCCATGCCGATCTGGGTCTCGAGCTGGATCAGCTCTGCGGCGGCGAGCTCCTTTTGCAGGTTCCATTCGTTCATGCGTCGCTGGTAGCTGCCCAGGGTCGCCGTCATGCCCGCGACCTCACTGAGGACCCCGGCAGTGC